>CALDSM010000745.1 GCA_937923585.1 uncultured bacterium | reverse complement strand
GGGAAGCCGGTACGGCAGACCACTGGCAATGGTCTCTTCGCGCAGGCTGACGGGCGGGGCCGTCGGGCCGTCCGTCCAGAGCGCCATGAAGGGAGTGTGCCGGTCCGCCTGAAGCCCGGTGTGGGAGGCGCGCCTGGCCTGCCGCCTGAAGGGAACACAGCGCCGAAGGTCCAGACTGCCCAAAGCGTACTGCCAGTTCACTGCATCAATGAGCCGCCGTGCGGCCAGGGCAACCTCCCGGTTTGACGCAAATGCGTCAAGGTTGAGCAGCGCCCGCATGCTGAAAGTCAGATAGGGAATGGAATTGAACTCGTAAAAACCGGCGGACTGAATTTCTGCCAGGCAGCCGACCATCCAGGTGTCAAGCCCGTTAGACCGGGTGTCAAACTTCGGGTTGTCCCGTTCCTCAGGCGTGCCCCGTTCGTGGTACCACTGGTTCCTCAGGTAGCGGGTGGACTCCCGCATCAAAATGTGGTTTTCGGTGTCGCGCACCAAGCCGAGAGTGCGCGGCGCATGGGGGCGGGGCCTGTTTCCGTCCTCAATCAGCAGGGTGTCCGCAATGTGGCGGGCCGTCTCGGGATAGAGCCTGTCCGGCCTGTCACGAAAGGTGTAAAGCAGTTGGATGAATCCAATCTCCGCAAAGTCGTAGTCCCCGCTGGGGTGTAACGGCCAGGTGGACCCGCTGTCGGCCCATGGCCTCGCCGAAAGCAGTCCCCGGTTCACCTCCTCCACATCACTCCCGAGAAGCAGCCTTGCCACCGCCGCATGCGGACTGAGCATCCTCTTTCCCTCGCGGACACTGACGAGAGGCATCCCGGCCGCCTTCGAGACGGCCAGCGCGCTGCGCGAACCCGGCAGGGGGCATTGCGGCGCCGGGGAAAGACTGTTGTCCAGCGGTGGATACAGGGGACCGAGAGCCAGCGGTGCCGCCGCATCGCGTGAAGCCGAGAGATAACGGCCGGTCAGCACGGCCAGACAAAGCACTCCGGCAAGCAGGGCCAGCACCAAGACAAGGCGGCGCCCAAACCGGACACCGGGGCTGCGGCGGTGCCTTCCAACATCTGTCTGCGTTTCCAAGAGACCGAATCCCTTTCCTTTGTCGTCTTTCAACAGACGCCGGAATAGACCCGCAGCGACGGCACTTGGATTCAGCGCGCCGCTCCGCGATGTGCGAGGCATTCTGGTACACTCCCAGTGCGCTCGCAGGAGTTCCCGCGCTTCTTCTGGCCGCGGCGCCTTTCGGCAGGCTAAACAGGGAGAAGACTTGAATGGTTCGCAGGTTCGCCGTCACCGCATTCGGCATCGTCCGGGGAGTCCTCGGTGACACCGGCAACCCCGAAGGCGAACACAAGGCCGTTTTGTCTTTGGGTGGCCATCCGCGGCTGGCCACCGTGACAACCCCCTATGACGCCACGCGGCACACCCAGACCCACAAGGTGTTCACGCACTTGTACGGTTTCCACGGGAAGGAGCCCATAACCAAGGGCATCGGCGGCTTCGACTCGCACCAGCGGGGTGTCTGCATTGGGTGGCGGAGAACCGTTGTCGGCGCTGCCACGCTGGACACGTGGCACATGAAAGGCTGCTCGCAGCGGATTTCACCGGATGTCGTGTCGGAGACGGTCTCCCCGGCCGGTCTGCCTTCGCATTCGCTGCGCGTCCGGTGGTGTGCGGCGGACGGGTCGGAGTTTCTCAGCGAGACCCGGCGGCTGACCCTGCTGCCGGACACGGACGGGGTCCGATGGGTGGAGGTTGACTCCACCCTTTCCTGCACCGCCGCACCGGTCCGCCTGCTGGGCGATCCGCACCATGCCGGACTGCATGTCCGGCTCGCAAACGAAGTGTGCCGCCATCCCTGGAACACACGCTACACCATTCCGTCGGGCGCTCGCTGGGGCCGCGACGACTGCGTCCACGGCGCATGGTGGGTGCTGTGCCGTTTCGTCGTGCGGTCAAAGACCCGTTGGCTCCTCTTTATGACACGCCCGGGCCACCAATCCCCGCCCATTTACTCCGCCCGCGCCTACGGCAAACTGGGAGCCTTCGTCGAAGGCACCGCCGCCGAGAGACCCTTTCGCATCCAATGCAAACTCGGGCTGTCGGAACACTCACTGGACGGACAGGCATGCAACCGCCTCTTTCAGGCAATGAACTGGGACGATTGACCGGGGCCGGGCATGCATGACTACCACGGTGCGAATGACGGGCCACCGGCGCAGGTACCGCATCCGGCAAAGCGAGGAACGGCCCCTCTTCTGCACCCCGCACCTCACATTCGGCCCCACGGATTCCACTCGACGATGCCGCCCGCGCACCTCCTGGGCGTGAAAGGTCTCAGGCGCATTCGCGCTGTTGCCGGGTGATTTCGCGCGTCGCCATCGGCCCGGCTGCAAACTGCAGGGACGGTCCTTCCGCGCTGGTCAGTCAAACCCTGGGGTTGTGGAAAGCCGCCGTTTGGAATACATTGACCCGGCCGGGCCTCACCATTTGTAACTGTAGCCGAAGATCACCGAAAACGCGCCGGCACTCAGTTCGGAGCCCTTGCCCAGCGTCGAGAAGATGTCATCCTTGCCCTTGCCCGTTTCGGTCAGCGTGTGACGCGGCGCGTATACGCCCACCAGGTGAACCTCGTTGTGCTCGTCCAGCTTGTGCGTGACGCCCGCCGTCCAGTGCTGCTCCACGGTCACCGGAACCAGCCCGCTCAGCAGCACATGGTTGTCGCTGATCGGTGTGTTGGTGTAGGAGAAGCCCCCCGCAAAAGTCCATTTCTCCAGCGCCTTCCATTCGACCCCGAACTTCACCCCGTGCTGGTCGCGCCAATTGAAGCCGCCGCCGTCCATGAGCGGGGACCCGTACTGGGGTATAGACTCCCAGTTCAGCCACTTGTAGTCGAGGGTCAGCTCCACCTTCGGGTGTATCGTGTACGCAACGCCCACCTGCACCACCTGCGGCGTGTCCAGGGGCGAACTCATCAGATCCGCATATTCGTCGAGCGCCTGCACCCAGTGCCGGGAAGAATAGGAGGCACCGAAGGCCCACTTTTCCCACCGTTTGTACAGGCCGAGACCGAAACCGGCACCGTAGGACTCATCCCAGTCCATGTCGCCCGAAGTGCATCGCAGGCCCAGCGTGATGTGGTCGGATCGGAAACGGTTCAGTGAACCATGCAGGCTGACACCGAGCGCCCAGCCGTTGTCCAGTTCATAAGCATAGGAAAGGACGCCCCGGATGTGCTGGTAATCCAGACGCCGGTCCGAATTGCCGCAGAGGAGCCGGGATATCAAATTGCGTGAATGGTCATAGTCCACCCCCGATCCGCTGGGAATGAACAGCCCCCCGCCCAGCGTGCCCACCGACAGCGGCACAATGACGCCCGTGGAGGTGATGAAAGCCTCCTTGTTGGACTCCAGCGTGCGCTCAAAGGGGTTGGCGATCAGGCCCTTGGGCTTGAGGTCAACATCGGTGAACACGGTGTAAAAGTTGACGTCAAAACGGCGCTCCAAGTCCACCATGCTGGCCGGGTTCATGTAGCTCCAGTAGGCGCTGCGCGGACTGGCCACCCCGCTCGACGCGCGGCTCAGTTGCAGCACATCGTTGCCCAGCAGAAACACCCCCTCGCTGGCCCAAGCCCCGACCGAGGACAGTACAAGCAATGCCAGCATTCCCAACCGCGCCATGTGAACCACCTCCGGATGTAGGGCAAGAGCCTGTCTGGAGAATTAACCGCTCCACCACATCTACCCTTGCGGACACACAAAGTGA
Organism: uncultured bacterium; assembly: GCA_937923585.1. GTDB lineage: Bacteria > Hydrogenedentota > Hydrogenedentia > Hydrogenedentales > CAITNO01 > CAITNO01. Next base: position 3,227 of record CALDSM010000745.1, on the reverse strand, counting down.
TAAAAATGATATTAGCAATAACAGTCCTTGCCGTCAGCCCGCAGGTTGTATCATATTCATTTGATATCGGTCAAATAATACCCCCTGTGCAAATGCAATTCACCGTTACCATGAAATCCCATAAATTCCCCAAGTGAATGAACGCCCATCCCCGTCCCAAACACCGAAAGAAACACGAATCCCGGCCTGTGTGCCAGGCCGGGATTCAAAGACCGCTTTTGCGACGGAATTAAGATTACCGGTTGTGCATCTGTTCCCGTTCCAGTTCTTCCTGATACTCCACGCAATACCTCGCTGCGGGAAACGCTTCGAGCCGCTTCTTGGGTATGGGCTTGCCGCTGCCTTCACAGACACCGTAGGTGCCGTTCTGGATGCGCTGCAATGCGTCGGCAATATCCATCAAACGCTGCGATTCGCCACTGGCGATGTTCAGCGAGGTTTCCAGTTCGAAACTGTCGGTGCCGCTTTCGGCATAACTCGTGAGATCCGCACCGGCATCGCGGCCGGTTTCCGTGCGGGAAGCCTCCTCAATGCTTCTGACGCTCCCGACAAGCCGGGCACGCTCCTCCAGAAGCATCTTCTCGAACTTCTTCAATTCGGTCTTGGTGAGTATCTGCACGCAGCCTCCTTGCAGTGTATGTACCGCTCGGTCTCGTCTGGCGGTCCGGCTCCTTCCAGACAGATACCGCAAACGCCTGTCAACCTTGGGGTTGCATCATGCCGACACGCGCCGGAAGATCAACGTCCGCAGCAGGGCTGAAAAGGCGGCGAGAGTGTATCACAAGAACGCCGAACCTGTCAAGACGCGGCACTTTTCGCACTATTCTGAGAGCAGTTTGTCCTTCAACGCGGCCAACTGCTCCGCCAAGAGTGTGTTCATCAATGCACCGCCTGACTCCGCATTGCCCCGGCCACTGTCACGGTCACGGGGCGGACGACGCTCACCGCGGTCACCACCGGCACCATCGCGCGAGCGGTCCCGGCCGCCTTCCTCACGACGGGAACCGCGGGGGGCGGGACCACGACGGGGTCCGTCCTCGGCTACTCTGGGCCGATGCGGCTGGTCGGCAGGCCGCCGCCGTTCAGAGTACTCGCCTTGGGGCCGATCCACCTCCGACCGGGGCGGAGGAGGCGGCAGGAGCGCCCGTATGGAAAGCGAAATGCGCTTGGAGGCGGGGTCCACCCTGAGGACTTTCGCTTTTACGATTTGGCCGACCTGGAGCACCTCGGAGGCGTCCCTCACAAAATGGGGTGCCATTTCGGAGAGGTGTACCAACCCCTCCTTGCCCATGCCGAAATCTATGAACGCGCCAAACTCGGTAAGATTGGTAACCTTGCCCTCCACCTCCGAGCCCTCCTGCACGGAGGACATGTCCACCGCCGGACGCACGGGTCTGCGCGGAACCGGCGCGTGAATCCGGCCGCGGAAGTCTTTGGCCGGCTCGCCCAGTTCCCCCGCCCAGTCGGCCATGGTTGCGGGACCAAACACCGGCGTGGCAACGGCGGAAAAGTCTATGCCTTTTGTCTTGATCGGAAGACTGGTCAGCGCCACGCCCGCCGCTTCGGCCGCCTGTTTGACCGCGGCATACGCCTCGGGATGAATGCGCGTGGCATCGAGCGGTTCGGTGCCGCCCGTGATGCGCAGGAAACCGGCGCACTGCTCGCAGGTCTTGTCGCCGATGCCGGACACGGTGGGCAGTTGGGTGCGGTCGGTGAAGCGCCCCAGTTTCTCGCGTTCAGCCAGCAGATTCTGGGCGGTGCCCATCTGAATGCCGCAGACAAAGCGCAGCAGGTGCAGGGGGGCCGTGTTCAGATCCAGGCCCACCCGGTTCACGCAGTATTCCGCCGTGCGGAAGAGCGCCTCCTGCAAGCGGCGCTGGTTGACGTCGTGCGCCTGTATTCCCGTCGCCAGGGCGCGCGGCTCCACCTTGAGCATTTCGGCCATGGGGTCCTGAAAACGGCGGCCCAGCGACACAGCAGCCCGGCACGGCGGGTCCAGTTCGGGCAGTTCCTGCACGGCCTGCGGGGAAACGGACCACGCGCTCAGGCCGGCCTCGCCGGCAAAGGCCACCCAGCCGCCGTTGACGCGTTTCTCGCGCAGCAGCATGTGCAGCGACCGGGCCAGTTGCCGTCCCGGTCCGCTGTGGCCCACGGTCACGGCGCGGATGCCGTGCCGTTCCATCCATTCCGGCAGCTTCACCGCCAGCACGGCGCCCGCGGTCTCACTTTCAGTGCTTTCCACCCGGGCGGCTTCCAGACAGTCGCCCCGCTCGTTCAGCGCGGCCAGCGTGACCGCACCCGCGCGGTCGGTATGCACCGCGATTACCGGCATCGGCCCGGCGGGCGGCGCCATCAGCGCCGCCTCCACCTGGCTGCGCAGCGACGCCACAAGCCGCTCATCGGCCGTGCGGCGCGCCGTGGCCATGACCTGGCTCTCAATGTCCACCCAAAGCAGGCGGCGGTACGCATCGCGCACGGCCGCCTCGATTTCAGGTTCAAAGGACGAGCCCGGTTCCTTGACAAAACGGGTCGTCAGATCCCGGACCATCCCGTCCTCGTCCACCGCAAGTTCCACCCGCAGCACGCCAATGCGCGCGCCGCGCAGCAGTGTCAGCAGGGTTGCCGGGTCAACGTCCTTGAGCGGCTTGTTAAACTCGAAGTACTGCTCGAAGCGCTTGCGCTGCTCGCCCGCATACTTCGTGGCGGACGCCGTCAGGCGTCCCTCCTGCCACATGCGTTCGCGGACCAGCCGGCGCACCTCATGGTCGCCGGCAAGGCGTTCGGCGAGAATGTGGCGCCCGCCGTCCAGCACCTCTTCCTTGGAAAGAATCTGGTGTTCCGGATTAACATAGGTTTCCGCCACAAAATCCACCGGACCCGGATGCGCCACCTGCATCCACAGGTAATCGGCATAGGCGTCCAGCCCGCGCTGCGCGGCCACACTGGCCGCCTTGCTGTGCCGCTGCTTCTTGAAAGGCAGGTAGAGATCCTCGAGCACCAGGGGGTCGGTGCAGGCGTCCAGCGCCGCGGACAGCGACTCGGTCATGCGACCCGCGGCCTGCACGTTCGCGCGCAGCGCGTCGCGCCGGTTCGTCAGCGCAATGCACTCCAGATTGCTCCGCTCTATGGCCTCAATCTGAAGCTCATCCATGCCGCCGACCGCATCCTTGCGGTATCGCGCGATAAACGGCACAGTTGCGCCCTTGTCCAACAACCCCACGGCGGCC
>CALDSM010000744.1 GCA_937923585.1 uncultured bacterium | reverse complement strand
CGCGTCCATCGCCGTCGCGCCCGGCTCCGAGTACCAGGTGCCGCACTCCACCGTCGCTGCGGACGGGCCGTCGAGCGTGATCACCGGACCAGCCGTGTCCACCACGCAGAACCTGCGCGTGAACGGCGGCGTGGTGTGGCCGTGGCCGTCGCTAACGCCGCAGTAGTGCAGCGTGTAGCAGCCCGGCACAGAGGTGTTGACCACGCAGGGCGGGCATGGGTCGCAAATCGTGATTGGCAGATACCCCGCACACTGGTCCCACGCCGTGATGCCTGCATAGGGATCGAACGTGCCGCCGCACTCGATTGTCACGGTGGGGGAGCCGGTCAGCGTGATCACCGGGGCGGTGGTGTCGGCAACCGTCACCACGCGCGTCACCGGCGCGGCGTTGTTGCCGTGGCCGTCGTTCGCGTTGTAGGTCAGCGTGTATGCACCGACGGCGGTCGTGTTCACCGTTCCGGTGGTCGTCACAGCGCGGCTGCCCGTGCAGGTGTCGGTTGCTGAAGCGCCCGCGTCCGTGTAGGCGGCGCCGCACTCCACCGTCACCGTGGCCGGGCCGTTCCGGGTGATTGCCGGGGCCGCAGTGTCAGACACAGTCACCACGCGCGACACCGCGTTTGCATTGTTGCCGTGGCCGTCGTTCGCGGCGTACGCCAGTGTGTACACACCAACCGAGGACGTGTTGACAGAGCCGCTCGTCGTCACGGTTCGGCTGCCGGAACAGGTGTCGGTCGCCGTCGCACCCGCATCCGTGTAGGCAGCGCCGCACTCCACTGTCACCGAACCGGAACCGTTCAGCGTCATGACCGGCGCGTTCGTGTCGGCCACCGTGACCTGGCGTGTGACCTCGGCCGCTGCGTTGCCGGCGCCGTCGCTCACGTTGTAACGCACCGTATAGGAACCGAGCGTGGACATGTTCGGAAGACCGGTCACTGTAATGTTGGCGGTCAAATTGCCAGACACCGAGTCCGTAGCCGTTGCCCCCGCATCGTTGTATACGCTGCCGCATTCCACCGTCAGCGGCGTGGAGCCCAGGCGCGTGATGACCGGAGCCGTGTTGTCCACCGTGAAGGTTCCGCTCGCGCTGCTCGCGGTGTTGCCGTTCCCCGCCGTATCCGTGCAGCAGGCGGCCTTCACCGTTATGCCAATGGTGCCGTTCCCGCTGATCGAGCTCAGCGTGACCGTGTAGGGCCCGGAACCGCTGCCCGAAACGCTGACCGTCGCCGTGGGCGAACCCGTGGTGTTCAACTGAATGTCCGCCGATGAATCAAAGCCGGTCACGGACTCGCTGAAGTTCACCGTGTAGGTCACCGGCCCCGTGCGCGTCAGCGCCGTGCTCGGCGCGCTGATGGAAGACACGGTGGGCGCCGTGCTGTCCCAGTTCACCGTGTTGTCGGTGCTCGTGGAAGCAGCGGTGTTGGCGGTGCCTGTAGTGTCCGCGACGGCGCCGACCGGAATGCCGGCTATTACCGTGCCCGGCGTTGTCATGCCGGTCACTGCCGCATTCCAGGTGATATTGTCGGACGTGGACAACGAGACGTTCTTTGTTCCACCCGCAGTGCCGGTAATACCCACGTCCGTGCCCGCGAATGTGGATGGGTTGATCGCCTCGCTGAAGACCACCGTGAAGTTGACCGGGGATGTTCCGGTCGGGTCGGCCTGCCCGGCGGCCTGATTGACGGTAATGGTCGGCGGCAAATCCACCGTGGTCGTCCCCGAGTCCCCGTAACCGCGCCATGCACTGTCACAGTAGGCCTGCACTTGATAAGCGTAAACGCCCTGGCTCTTGCCGGAGACGGTGTATGACGTGCCGGCCACACTGTTGCTCAGTGTCGTCCAGTTTCCGTGGGCGGAAGTCTCCGTTCCTGTCACCGATATGTCATCCAGCGCGTAACCCACGCCGGGAAAGCCGGTCCAGCCGCTGGGGTATTCAAAGTCCGCCACGAAACGGATGATGCACATGTCGTTCAGGTTTATCCCGAGCGCGTTCATTGCGGTGAAATTGTAGCTCCGAAGAGACCATGAACTGATCAGACCCGAATACTGGCCCAGTGTTTTCCAGGTGTTTCCCGAATCGTTGGATATCTGGCACTTCAGGTATCCGGCGCCGCTGGAGAGGCGTGAGAGAAGGTAGAAGGAGACCGTCGTGCCTGAAAGCGCCTTGAACGGCTTGCGCATGGTGAGGGACTGCACCGAGGGATACCACTTTGAGTTGTAGTACTGGTGCATGGCGTAACTGTAGCTGCCGGTGCGGAATCCGCCGGTGTCGCGGATGGGGCCGACCGCGTTCCACTTGTCATACATGGCGTCTTCGCTTTCCGCGCCGTCGGAAAAGCTGGTCAGCGTTACCGGAACGCCTTCCTGGATCTCATATTGGGTTGCGTTGGCGCAGGCCCCCCAATTCACCGTGTAACCCGGAGTCGCCGCGGACTGGCTTGTGACCGCCGGCCTCACCGTGGACACGGAATAGGTCATGGTGCTTCCGGCCGCCGAAAAGGTGTTGAGGCGGATGCGTGAATAGTAGGCGCTGCTGTCGGTGCGGTTGTAGTAGTGCGTGCCCTGGTAGAGCATCGCGTTCGTGCTCTGGTTGCCGGTCTGGTCGCGGAATCCCCCGCTGATGCCGCTTGTGGAGGTCCATGCGTCCCCGGCCTGCGCATAGCGGCTGGACGCCAATGAGTTGTTTCCGTCGGCCTCCTCAATTTTCACCGCGGGATGCGGCCAGGTGCCCAAGTCGTTGTTGGTGCTTTTCGCGTCCACGTGATAGATGACAATGCCCGGGTATATGTCGGAGTCGTTGTCGAAACCGGTCTTGGCGCGGTTTTCGACAAGGAAGTACTCGCCGTTGGATGTCCCGTCACGGAACATGTGCACAACCGGATTTGTCTCGACATTGGCGATGGAAACGCTCCCCTGGGAACGCACCTGCTGCGGGCTCACGAAACCGAGCATGTACTTCGACCATGCGCAGAAATGGGCGGGCCGCTTTCCGTCGCTGCCGTTCCAGGAACCGGAAGCCATAAGACCCCAGGTGCCGATTCCCTCCGTTGTGCCGCTGTAGTCATAGAGGTCCGGAAGGCCGAAGAAATGGCCCATTTCATGACAGACAACGCCAATCCGCGTGATGGACGTGCTCGCCATTGCGCCGCGCAGGGCCGGTTCGGTGTGTACCAGGTACATGTTCTTGCCGTCTTTGGTCGTCATGGCGGACATTGTCCACTGGCACGACCAGACGCAAGTGGTCGGGTTGCCCGAGTATTCCTGGCCGTGCCCGGAATGGATGATGGTCAGGCAATCCACCCACCCGTCCCCGTCTCCGTCCCCTTGGGAAAAGTCGAACCCGGCCGTGTCCGCGGCGTCAACAGCGTCCGTGAACATCGTTCGAAGTCTGGCGTCAGTTCCGGAAGTGTCGGCGCCGTAATAGGATTCGTTCTGGGGCAGGCGGACCCAGGGGGTAACGACGGTATTGACCGTGAGTTTCCCGTAGGACACCTCTTGATAATAGTCTTTGACGGAACCCACAGCCCCGTCGGTTGTATGGCCGGTCTGATTGAAAAGATTGGTGTACTCCGATGTGGCCACCCGGCCTTGTGCCGACAAGACGGTGCTTCCCCCCGTGTCCCAGTGGTCGTTGAAACATGCGAGAATCACCACGTTCTTGATGGTGGTCGTCCCGGAAACGGGTGTCTGCGCCGGAGGCGGCTCCCCGGGGACGGTTTCCCCTTCTTCGGCGGGAGCGGACGACGAGATGGGTGCTCCCGGAAGTCCCGGCTGTATGCCCGTTCCCATGCCCCTCCCGGACTGCCGCATTCTTTCCGCGATATGCCCTCTCAGCTTCTCGCGGGCGGGACGGGCCCCTGTCTTCGCCCCGACCGAATCGTGGTTTACCGCCCCGACACGGGCGTCCGGAATGGCTTCAAACCCCGCACCCGTCGCCGTTGGCTTGGCAAATTTCCAGTAGCTGTCCTTTGAGTCACGAACGATGGGATAACCGTTTTCGGTCTCATCCCAATGGAAGAACTCATCCCCGTGCCGCCTTATGGCGACTCTTGAGCCGTCCGGTTGGGCCATCTGCACGACACCGGGATAGGCCGGCACCGCCTGCGACGAGACGGGAAGCAGCAGCCATAGCGAGCTCAGAGCCAGTACAAGGCTTGCAACGCCGGCTCTGTGAAGAGGGTCCCGCTGCCGCTCTTTCATGTTCACGCCCTCGCTGCGACAGAATGCCATGTTGCCACCCTTTCCGTAATAATGGTTGGCCTTTGAAGAATATGGATATGCCGACACCCTTGGGACTCCTGTGTCCCGGCACTCGTCATTCCCCCTCCGGCATCACCTGTCGGGTACTGCCACAGAAGGATACGGTGCGCCGGCGCATTCTTTCCCTTACAACCTACCGCCATACTCTGGGCCCCACACCTGGACAGCGTCGTCGGACCGCCCTTAGGCAGGTCTTCGGTCTGGATATGAGTTCCCAGCAAGTCAACGCAAGTTCAATACTATGCCTGTATGTTTATAGTGTCAAGTGGAAAATCGCCGGACAATCCGGCATATTCCCGAATTGGTGATACCAATTTAAGTCGGGCGAAGTGTCGGTTTATCCTGTCAAACCGGTTACGGCTTTGACATCCGTTCCCGGGGTCATAGACAATCAACGGGCGGGCACCGGGTAGGTGTACGCCAATGCGGGGTGTCCTTTGGTCATGGACCCGAACCATACACTGCTCATCGCACTGGCCACACTGGTCGAGGGCAGGGTGCCTCCAGAACAGTCTGCCTCGGCGGCGGGGACGGACGGCACCTGTGACGCCCATGGCTTGGGCGGTCGGCTTGTTCAGGCAGGGTTGCTGACCGAATCGGAGCGGGAGTCCCTTGAAGCCGCCGTGGAGAGGGAACTGGCCCTGCACGGGGGAGACCCGCTCGCCGCCCTTGTTTCGCTTTGGCCGTCGGCGGTCGTACCGCCTGTGCCTGCGGAATCCCCCGCCCGGTCGCCGGCGGACCTGAACAACGGGTCGGATCAGTCCGCCGAAGCCGCATTGGAGGGTGCCGTCCCATCCGGCATGCCACAGGAACCGCCTGCGCCGGAGGAAGCGGGTTCTGTGCCCGACGGCAGGCAAGCCGGACGGAAGCACCGCCTGCCGGCTTGGGCGGCGGCGCTGACGACGGGTGCGCTCCTTGCGCTGGCCGTGCATTCCCATGTGGGGATGCGGCGTGAACGCGATGCCGCAGAGACGCGGGCGCGTGTTGCCTTGGAGGAACAGGCCCGGGCGGTTGCGGCGCGTGAACAGGCCGAACAGGCGCGGACTGCGGCCGACGCCGCCCGCGAAACCGCCGACCGGGAACGGAGCCGGACCGAGCGTGACCTCTATTATGCGGACATTGCCCTGGCCCAGCGTTCCGTGCAGGAAAGCCGCATGGGCCAGGCGCGGACGATGCTGGAGGCGGCACCCGCCGCGCTGCGCGACTGGGAATGGCGCCACCTGACGCGGGAGGCCAACGGGGACAGCATGGCGCTGGGAACGGGCGGCATGTTTGCAGCCTTCTGCGATGACGGCCGACAGCTTGTTGCGGCGCAACCCAACGGGACGGTGTCTGCCAGCAGTCTGGCCACGGGCGAGACAGTCCGCACCTTTGTCGAGGCGGGGGGGCTTGGAACCGCCTGCGCAGTGGACACCGCGGGAGCGCGGCTGGCCGTGTCCAGCGCCAGGACCGTGGCGGTTTGGAACGTGGCGGATGGAAAAGAGCTTTTCCGGTTCGACGAGCCGGACAACGCTTTACTGCGGAACTTCCTGTCCATGTCCTCCGACGGTCGGCGTTTGGCGGCACTGTGCACAGACCGCATCCTGCGCGTGTGGGAAACGGACTCGGGCACGGTCGTGTTTCAACACCCCGTAAAATCGCAGCAGGGGTTCGAGATCCGGCTGTCGCCCGACGGCGGCCGACTGCTTCTGGCCGGCAGTGAACTCGGAGACGCGGGCCTGATACGGACCGTGTCGCTGCTCGACCTGCCGACGGGCAAAACGGTCGGCCAGATCGACTTGGGCGATGCGGAATCCCTTCACGGCGCCGCGTTCAGCCCGGACGGAGCCCGGGTGGCACTGGCTTTGGACGGGGTGGCCCAGGTGTGGGACACCCGGGAATGGAAACAGATTCGGGAAATTGCGGGCCGCTTCACCCATCCCGACGCCCTGGCATTCAGTCCCGACGGAGCCATGCTGGCGGCGGGCACGGCAGACGGCGAGGTCATTCTCTGGGACCGCACCACTGACCGGGAGCAGCGCGTTCCGGGAGCGCATCTGGAGGCGGTGCGCAAGGTGGTCTTCCGGCCCAACGGCAAATGGCTGGCCACCGCAGGCGGGGACCGTGTTGCCCGTCTTTGGGAATGCCCCAGTCTTCGCCCCGGCCGGACACTTTGCGGACATGACCGGGCCCTCTTCTCCCTCGCCTTTGACCCTACAGGCGACAAACTCGCCACGGGCTCGATTGACGGCACCTCGCGGATTTGGGACCTGACACGGGAACTCTTCCATGCCTTGCCCGGCACCGTGGCCGACAGCGGAACCGCCGGACTGGTTGCGGGCGCGGTGGACAACGGAGTCGCGCTGTGGCGGGCCGACACGGGAACACGAACGGCCACGCTGGACACGGGTGGAGCCCGGGCCCGAATGCTCGCCTTTGACCGTGCGGGGGGCCGGCTTGCGGCCGTGGTGGAGACGGGCGCGAAAGAACGGTCGCTGATGTTGTGGAACGTGGCGGATGGGACGGCGGGGGCACCCGTCCCCCTGACCGGCGAACCGAGCCGCATCCATTTCACCGGCACCGGAGACCAGTTTGTTGCCGTGCGCAACGGGTCATGGCTGAATGTGTTCGATGCGGCCTCGGGAGCCGACGTCTGGAAACTGGCGGGGGTGGTGGACCTGGCCTTCAGGAACGACGGAGGCCAGCTGGCGGTGTGTTCGCTTCCCGAAGACCCGACGCTCATGAATGGACAGCAGGACGTGCTCCTGTACGACACCGCCTCCTGGACAAAATCGGCGCAGTTCAGCGTGCCCACCAGCTTCACCGCCGCGCTGACCTATTCCCCCGACCGCAGGCGGCTCGCCCTCGGCGCGCAGGTGCTCTCCGAAAAGGAATGGCGCTGCGGCGCCTACCTCTGGGACCTCGCAAACCCCGGCGAACCCCGCTGGTTGCAGGGCCACGACGCGCTTGTTTGCGCCATCGCGTTCGACCCCGCAGGCGCGCGCCTCGCCACCGGCGGCAAAGACGGCCGGCTCGTGGCGTGGCAGGCCGATTCCGGTACCGAACTGTGGCGCACCGCCGCCCACGGCGCCGAAATCCAGGATGCCGCCTTCAGTCCCGAAGGCACCCGCATCGCCTCCGCAGGCAAAGACGGCGCGTTCAAACTCTGGAACGCAGAGGATGGCCGTGAAGTGCTGACCTTCTCGGCGGCAGGAGGCGGCGATGCCCTCCCGGCAAAGGTCTCCTTCGACCCGCGGGGACGGTATCTGCTGACGCTTACCGAACCGGCACCGCAGCCGCCTCTCTTCCGCTGGGCCGTTCCGGAGGAGCTGGCCAAGCCGTCCGAAACGCCGCTTCGGGGTCGCATCGAGGCCTGGAAACGCCTGGGAAAGTAGGGTCGGGCGCACGTCTCACTGGCATAACGGGAGTGCCTGACCATACAATACGGCGATGTAAACCGTCGCGCGGGCGGCGGTTCCATGGTAATTGCGGCGAAGGAGAGGAAGACGCGTGATGCGCGAGGTGGTGTTTGCACTGGGACTGACCCTGTTCGCCGGACTGGCGACGGGAATCGGCAGCGCCGTGGCCTTCTGGGCCAAAAGGACGAACTACCGGTTTCTTGCGGTGGCCACGGGGTTTTCCGCCGGGGTCATGCTGTACGTGTCCTTCGTCGAGATCTTTGTGAAGGGGGTTGACGCGCTCACCGGGACATACGGCGATTACTGGGGCCATTGGGTCAATGCCGGGGCGTTCTCTGGCGGCATGCTGCTGATCGGCCTCATAGACAACCTCATCCCCTCGGCCGAAAACCCGCATGAAACCCATTCCGAGGAGGAAACGGCGCCGCTGCACAACCCCCTGGCGCCCATGCCGGATTTCAGCGCCACCGCCCCGCCCGCACTGGGAACGCATGACCACAGCCTCCACCATCACAAGCTGATGCGCATGGGGCTGTTCACGGCGCTGGCAATCGCCATACACAACTTCCCCGAGGGCCTGGCCACCTTTCTTGCCGCGCTCCATGACCCCAAACTCGGCGTGGCCATCGCCGTCGCCGTGGCCCTGCACAACATCCCCGAGGGCATCAGCGTCTCCGTGCCCATCTTCTACGCCACCGGCAACCGGAAGAAGGCGTTTGCCTATTCGTTCCTCAGCGGCCTGGCCGAACCCGTCGGCGCCGGTGTGGCCTACCTCGCGCTGCGCCTGTTCTTCGCCGGCGACACCGGCGTGATTCCCCACCAGGTGATGGGCATTCTCTTCGGCGGCGTCGCGGGCATCATGGTCTACATCAGCCTCGACGAACTGCTGCCCACCAGCCGCGCCTACGGCAAGGGACACGACAGCCTGCTCGGCCTGACTGGCGGCATGGTCGTCATGGCGCTGAGCCTGCTGCTGATGAAGTAGTTCATCGGGCGCCGGAAGGCTAAACCTGCAGGCTCCCGGCGCGGGGAAACGCCGGTTCGCTCACCGTCACCGTTGGCCCGTCAGCCATTGCCCTGCGCCGTCCGCCGCGCCCGGCGCCGCTATGCGGAACTCCGTGATCAACGGACGATGGTCCGAGCCGATGCCGGACCCGACACGGCATCCGACCACCTGTATTTCGGGACTGACAAGCACCTGGTCTATGCCCACGCGCAGCGGCCCGAAGAAGGAGGGCCAGGTGCCCAGAATGCCGCGTCCCTGGCGGACGCTCACGAGCCCCGTGCTTTGCTGCAAGGCGCGGCACTGCTGCGACCACGGGCTGCTGTTCAGGTCACCCGCGAGAATCGGGAGGGTCTTCAATCCTCTCACAAATTCCGCCAATGCGGTCATCTGTTCGCGGTGGTGCCTTGCACGCCCAGGCAGAAAGGGGGCCGAGGGGTGAACATTCAGGAGCGCCACCGCCCGGCCGTTCACCTGCATCTCCAAAAGGACCGCCGGTATGCCCTGCGCGGCAAGCGCGCGCGGTTCGTCCAAATTCCCGCGCCAATACAGCCCCAAGTCGGGTTTGCCCCGGGCTGAACGCGGCAGGAAGGCCTTGTGCGGGTAATCGGATTCTAGGGGGAGCAAACGCCGCTCCCATTCCTCATCCGCCTCCTGCAACAGCACCACGTCCGGCCGCTCCCGGCCGATGAGTTCCATCAATGCCGCCGCACTCCCACGGTGTTCATAGACATTTGCCTGCAAAATGCGCAGGTTCGGCGCCGTTCCCGGGGGGGCGGCGTTCGGGCTCGTCAGATAGCAGGGAATCATCAGCCCGGCTACGGCGCAAACGCAGGCCCCGCCGGCCAGCGCCCAAGCCCGCCTGCCAACAACCAGGCAAACCAGCGTCCCCGCCAGTCCCAGCGCCAGATACACGGGCACCCAGTATGCCGCCCCTTCCAGAAACCACGGCGCGACGGGCAGCCACGAACACGCCGTGCCCAGGACGGCAAGCGAGATCATCCCCGCACCCGCCGCCATCAACAGTCGGCGGGCCAATGAAATCCGCGTTTTGCGCGCATCTTCCGGCAAATCCGTCATGATAGTCCGATGGAGCCCCGGCTCAGGGTCGGCCGGGGGAAGTCCCAGGCCGCATCATTGTCCCGAGCGGCCCGGCCGCAGTCAATAACGAAGATGCAAAGCGCGAATCACTTGCAGGCCGCTGCGGCTTGTGGCAGACTAACAATGCTGACAAGTCCAAGCCGCACTTGCCAACGGAACTGACTACCCTTCGGGAGGCAAAGTGTCATGAACTGCGATCGCAGAACATTCCTCAAAGCCGCCATGGCGGTATCCGCGCTGGAAATGATGCCGGACGCGCTTGCCGCGCAGAGCTTTAACGACTTCATCCCGCCCATCCGCGCCAAGAAGCCGGGCCTGGTGTGCGGCGCCTTCTTCTACCCCCCGGCATCCGTCGTGCTGGAAGGCAAGTGCGAGGACTCGTGGCATGTTCACGAGTGGTTCACCTGGCCGGGAAACCAGTTCCAGCCCGAAGTCCAGCAGGCAGGCTTCCAGAAGCGCCTTCAGGCGATAACGGCGAACATGGACCTGAAGCTGGAGATGGACCCCTCCTCAATTTACACCGACGCGGGCATCGCCGCCTTCATCGCCGACATTCAGGCAAAGAAGCCAGACGCGCTGCTGCTGATCAACTTCTGGAATTCGTTCAGCGGCAAGATCATGCCCGTTCTCGACGCCTTTCCCGGGCCCATCATCCTCTACCATCCCGTCGGGGCCAACCACCAGTTGCCGCCTGAACGTTTCCGCACCGCCAAGCGCGTGCAGTACATTCATGCCATTGAAGACTGGGACGCCCTGGAGCGGGGCCTGCGCGCCGTGCATGCCAAGGTGCGGATGAAGCAGAGCCGGCTGCTGCGCGTCTCGGGTTCCCTGACGGAAGAGAAGGGCGACCGCGAGCCGTTCTTTGACATGCCCATCCACGGTGTGCCCGCGGCCCATTTCAATGATCTGTTCGATCAGACCGAACCCGACCGCGACATGAAGCGGCTGCTCTCCAAAGTGCGGCGGCATGCGCGGCACGTCACCGACCTGGGCGATGAAATGTTCATGGAGGCAGTGCGCGCGCATGTGACCGTGGGCAAACTGCTCGAAAAGCACGGGGCGGACGCCATCACGATCGAGTGCCTCTTCCTGAAGCACCGCAAGCCCTGCCTGAGCTTCTCGCTGAACAACGGCGCGCTCGTGCCCTGCGCCTGCGAGAACGACCTGAACGCAGCGCTGACATTGATGCTCGGCGCGAACCTCTTCGGCCGCGGCGGATTCCAGCACAACCCTGAATTCGACCTTGAGCAAAACCAATATCTTGGGTCGCATTGCACCTGCGCGCCCCTGCTGCACGGCCCCAAGGGCAGGGCGCAAACCTACGACCTCCGGCCGTTCTTCCATCAAATGCCCAAGTCGGTCGCCTTTGACGTGCAATGGCCGGAGAAGGAGCGGGTGACCATGTGCAAGTACCACGCGGACGAGAAACGCATCTATGCGTGGGCCGGTGAATCGGTCACATCGCCCACATGCCCGCCCGTCGGCGGCTGCGCGACCCGCGTGCTGGTCAAGTTCGACAACGTTCCCGACGTCTGCCAGGTATATCCCGGTCCGCATCCGGTCCTGTACTGCGGGGATCACGCCAAACAGCTCAAGGTCTTCGCGAAACTCCACGACATCGAAATCCGTACCAACGCTTAAATACTGGGAGCGCCGGCGTCCCCGCCGGCAGTGTTCGCGCTTCAGGACAGCCGATGGGAGGCCGACGCTCCCAGTGTCAGTAAATGCATGCATCCAGCAGGGCCAGCACCTCGTCCAGCACCGCATCCGACGCCTTCCCAACCGTCTGCGCGTTCCTGGATTGAAAATCAATGGACTTGACCTGTTCCACCATCACGAACCCGGTCACCTTCCCCGAGCCGCCGACAGGGACGTGAAAGGGGAAGTCCCGGTCCCGGTTGGTGATGGGGCAGACGAAGGCCATGCCCGTCCGCTTGTTGAATACGGTGTTGCTGATGACAAGCGCCGGTCGGCGGCCCTGCTGTTCGTGGCCGGATTGGGGATCGAAGTCGACGCAGATGTAGTCGCCCTTATGGGGATAATATGCCGCCACTTACCATTCCTCCTTCCCGCGGGGTTTGCCCCAGTCCGCCTCCGCGGCGCGGTGGTTCTTCGGTATCCGCTTGAGCAGGTCTTCGAGATTGTGGCGTTTTCGCGCCGGTTTGACCGGGCGGATTAAAATGACTCCCTCTTCCGCCGAGACATTCACCTCGTCACCGATGTCCACCTGTGCGCTTTCCAATATGGTGCGGGCGATGCGCAACCCCTGGCTGTTCCCCCATTTCTGAATCCGAGTAACCATGGCGGCCCTTTCAATGTATATCCTAAGTATAGCCCATCCTTCCAGGCTTGTCAAAGGAGGCTGGCGCCGGTCTTGCCTGCGGGAAACGTCGGCGGGGAGGCCGACTCTCCCAGTCAGCGGCGCACAGCCTCAAACACCTCCAGATACTCCCGCGCGCGATCGGTGCGGCTGAAATGGACTTCGGCGTACCTGCGACCCGTCGCGCCGTAATGCCGGGCGGCGGCAGGATCATCAGCCATCTCCGCGACCTTGTTTGCCAATGCCGCGCCGTCCTCCGGCGGCACGGCGACGCCGCTGCCGGACTCGTTCAGCAGTTGGAGCGCCTGCCCTTCGGCGCCGAGCACGATGGGCCGGGCGCAGGCCATGATCTCGAACATCTTGCTGGGGATGTTGGTGAGAAACACGGCGCGCTTGAGCAGCGGCACGAGGCAGAGGTCGGCGGCGGCGTAGTGGCCGGGCATCTCCTCCTTGGGCACGGCGGGAAGGAAG
The DNA here is from genome assembly GCA_937923585.1 of uncultured bacterium. Lineage (GTDB taxonomy): Bacteria > Hydrogenedentota > Hydrogenedentia > Hydrogenedentales > CAITNO01 > CAITNO01. The sequence continues at coordinate 8,487 of CALDSM010000744.1, read as the reverse complement.
CAGACATGCTGCAATCCCCTGCGGCTTGCCGTTTCGATGAGCGTGGTCTTGCGCGCGCCCGCACCGACAAACACGAACAGGATGTCGCCGCGGCCTTTCAGCCGCTCCGCCGCATCAATCACCACCTCCAACCCCTGGGAAAGACCGTGTGCCCCGATGTACAGGGCAACAAACCTGTCCCCCCAGCCGTGCCGTTCGCGCACCAAGTTTATCCGGTCGGCGGGCCTGAAGAAGCCGAGGTCCACGCCGTTGGGGATTGTGCGCACCTTGTGGCGGGGAATGCCGCGCGCGATGATGTCCTCCGCCGCGGCTTGCGCCACCGTCACGATGATCCTCGCCCGGCGGTACAGAAACCGTTCCAGCCGCTGCAGCGGCCAGACGAGCAACGGGTTGGTGATAACGCCCAGGTCAATGATCTGTTTGGGCCACAGGTCGCGCACCTCCAGCACGAAGGGGCGCCGCTTGAGGGCGGCGACAATCCAGCCGGCAAGGCCGCAAAGCATCTGCGGCGAGGTCGCGGCCACCACATCGCAGGGGCCGGACTTGAACAGCGCCGCAATCACCGCCATGAACAGGAACGTCACGAACGACAGGCTGCGCCGCAGCGCGCCGCGGTTGGCCGCGGCAAAGAGCCAGCAGCGCAGCACGCGGACGCCGTCCATCTCCTCCTCAAACAGCAAACGCCCGCGGTAGGCCGGCGGCACCACGCCCTCGGGATAGTGCGGCAGCCCGCACACGACCGTGACTTCGTGCCCCCGCCGCACCCATTCGCGCGCATGCTCGTGGGTGCGCGCCGCGGGCGCGCCCGGCTCGGGGGGAAAATACTGGCACAGGAAGAGAATGCGCACGGGGGCCTCCGGTTGTCATCAAAGACGAATGTAGCATGCGTGCCGAAGTCCGCGCCACTGCGGAGAAGACGTCGGGCCGGCGCGCTACAGGTACCCTATCGCCTGCACCTGTTCCTGCTGCACTTTGACCTCGTCAGACGCGGCTCCGTTCGGCAGCGCGTCCATCTCGATCAGTTGAATCCCCCAAATCGCACACCAGAACTCGGGATTGTCGGGCCGGAGCTCTATCTTCACCAGACCGCTGCTTTCGAGCGCGAGCGGTTCCATGTTGGTCCAGAATTTGCCGTCTGAGTTGGTTCCCGCCGCCCAGGCCAGCGACTCGAATTTCTCCGCGTCTCCCACGCGGACTTTCAGGCTGGAGGCCGGGTGCCCGTCCACCGCCGCCCTGCCGTCCTGAATGACAAAGAGGCCGTAGCGTCCGGGCGGCGCCTGCACGGATATGCGGACGACAGCCTCCGGCGCCGCCGGAGAAATCCAGCACGCATCCTCCTTGGCGGGCGTCCAGGCAAGCGTTCGCGCAAAGGAAAGCGCCTCTACCCCCGCTGCGGGGGCGGCCAGGGGCGGCTGAAACTCCACCTGCCCGTTCGGGCCCGGCGCGGCAACGCCCAGCCGGACAAACCGCGGCTTCAACGAGAGATACGCCTGAAACTTGGGCTCGATGCTTTCGTCCACGAAACGCGAGAAGGGTGCCGCAAGGGCCGCGTCACCGCATTGGTGCAGACCGTTCTGGGGCGTGGCGGGCAGGGTGAACAGGTTTCCCGCCGCCTGTGGCCGGTTCCAGACCCAGCGGTGTGTGTCTCCCGTGATCAGAAAGTCGGTGGGCAGGTCGGAGGCGCCCTGTTTGGAGAATGCATACGGATGGATGCCGTCCTGCGTGCCCGCAAGCACTCCCCGAAGGCTTTGTCCGTCGAAACGGGCATCCGTCTTCAGCCCGAGGAGATCCACCAGTGTCGGCAGAATGTCGCTGTTTTCCGTGACGGGATTGACCACGCGGCCGGTCGCGATTCCCGGTCCGGCCATGATCAGCGGAATGTGAAAGCCCTCATCGTAGAGGTTTCCGAAATGGCCCCAGGTGTGGCCGTCCTCGCCGAGCAGTTCGCCGTGGTCGGCGGTGACAATGAACAGGGTGTTCCGGCGAAGCTTTGCGTCCTCAAGCATCGCCAGCAGCCGGCCAATTTGGGTGTCCGCATACTGGATGCTGCCGTCATACATCCCGGCAAACTGCCGCTGGTCCGTTGCGTCAAACTGCGTGACCCCGTCCGCCACCATTCCCCCGCGGAATGCCTTCCCGGAATAGCCCGGCACAACCCATTGGCTGTGCTCGGGACGAATTCTGTAGGGGTAGTGCGTGTCCATGGCGTGGATGTACAGGAAGAATGGTGCGCCGGTTCCCTGCTCAAGTTGCGCCTTTGCAGTGTCCAGCAGGGCGCCCAGATCGGCCGTTGCCTCGCTGTTCTGTTCGGGTGGCCGAACGAGCGTGGCCGAGTCGAACGTGGTGGCCAGCCGCGACTGCGGCGACAGGAAAGGATGCGCGGTCACCAGAATCGTGCGGTACCCGTTCTTCCGGAAGATCTCCGGCGCGCTCTGCTCTTCCGGGGAAACCACCCGTGGAAAGAACTTGAACATGGCATGGCCGAAGTCCAGGGAGTCCACCGGGAAATAGCGTCCCGTCATATAGGAGGGCACCGAGATGGCCGTCCAGCCCCCCTGGCAATAGTGCCGCCGAAACAGGGCACCGCCCGAGGCCAGCCGTTCAAGGGCAGGTGAGGTGGACCGGTCGTACCCGTAACAGGACAGGTTCTTTGCGCGGCAGGCGTCCAGAAGCACCCACACCACGTTGGGCCGTGCGCCCGGCGGCGGCGACGGTTCAGGGGACGGCGTTTCAGTTCTCCACGCCGTGTCGGGAACTGCCGCTTGGCGCGACGGCATTCCCGCCCGCGTCAAGAAGAACGCCACAACGGTTATCAAAAGAAGCGCCGCTATGGCAGCCATCCATTTGCCCAAGACAATACCTCAGTCTTTTGACACAGCCGATTTCATTGACGGGCACCCGGATGCAGGACGGGCGCTCTTCTTGTTGCTTCCTGGTCACACTCTCGGAACGACTCCGCTGCCGTAGCGTGCGCCAGTGCGCCGCAACAATCCTCTGTGCCCGTGCCCATCGGCGGGTGTTTGCACAAAGACGGAAAAAGGCGCCTTTGTGGCACCTTCCTGATGGCGCAATTCTACCATGGCTGAATGAGACTCTGCCATTGGAAGCGGTATACATGCGTGTGGCGCACTCAAAAGCCTTTCTGCGCTTTCTATTAATCATTATCTTTTGCATGGCTGGTAGGGCAATGGCCTGCAACCCCGACCTGTAGGTTCTCGGTTCGGGAAAGATTAGGTCCCACTCTGGGATGACGCTTGTCTGCTTCCTTCTTCTCACTGTCCTAAAAGGAGGGCGCATTGCCCAGAAGCACTTCCCGCAAAAGGCCTTATGACGGACCGTTTTTCTCCGTGGGCGTCTGGCACAGTACGTGCTCATAGCACGGTCAGAGCAGATGCGTGGCACGTTCCAGTGCCGCACGATTGGTGGTCTGAAATCGCGCAGAGGCAGGCGCGGTCTGACAGCAGTAACTTTGGGGAAGGAGCGGTCCCGACGGGCCGGGGGACGCGAAAAGTCTCCGGGAGGAGCCATACGTGTCTACGGTTGAAAACCGCCATGACATCTTCCCCGTGATCGCGAAGGCGTTTTCGAGGCGCCGAAAGGGAAGGGAAGACTCATGGGAACGTTCAGGGGTATTGGGAAGAGCTTCTGGGAGGGCTGCGGGCTGGGGATAATTCTTCTTGTCGCCTTGGCCCTGCGCCTGCAGGGCATCCGTTCAGAAAGCGCCTACTGGGATGAGGTCGTCAGCCTGCAGCACCTCAACGCCCCCGGCGTTATTGCATTCATACGGCAGGTGCGCGCAGACGACCCGCCCATGACGCCGCTGTACTTCGTTGTTCAGTATGCATGGGCAGGGGTGTTTGGCCCCGACCTGGTCACAGTTCGCATGCTGTCCGTTCTTTTCGGCCTGACAAGTCTGGTGCTGGTCCATCTGTTGGGACGCCGGATGTTCGGCGAACCCGCCGGTCTTCTCGCGGCAGCCCTGATGGCGCTCAGTGTGCCGCATATCTACTACTCCCAGGAACTCCGCCCCTATGCTCTTGTCCTGGTGCTGACGGCGTTGTCGGCGTATTCGCTCCTGGAGGGACTGGCGAAAAGACGCGCCGTGTGGTGGTGGGTCAACGTCGCGGCAGACATTTGCCTGATGTGGACCCATCTCTTTGCTGTGCTCTTTCTCGTGGCACAAGGGATCTTCCTGGGGGCGGTGCTGTGGAGAAGGGGCCGAATTCGGTGCTTCGTCCTGTGGGCGGCCGCCCAGGCTCCGGCCGCGATTGCCTGGACCTTATGGTTCCGTTCCATGGATTTCGTTGCGCTTGACGAGGCCAGCTATTTGAGACGCTTCTTGGTGTGCTCACCCAGGCTCATGGTTGGTCTGTTTATGCATCTCTGCGGCGACCGTGCCCAGAGTCTGAAACCGTTTCTGTCCGCATCCGGGCTTTCCGCAGCCGATATGATGGCCCTGTTCATTGGGGTATTGATCGTGGGCGCTGCCGGTAGCGTGTTGTGGAACCGCCCCGCGGAAGATCGGGCGGCGGCCCGGACAAATCTCCTCTTCCTTGTCGCCTGGATGACCGTTCCCGCGCTTCTCCTGTACATCTACTCCGTGGCCTGGTACCCGTCTTTCGGCTTTCGATACGTTTATCACAGCGCCGTGCCTGTCGCCGTCCTCGCGGGGGCGGCGGTTTCGATGGTCAGGATCCGGTGGCTTCAGGCAGTGATCGCCGTCACCCTTCTCAGCATTTACTCGGTAAACCTGGGCCACTATCCCCACCCGTGGCGGATGAACTGGAAGTCTGTGGCCCGGGACCTGCAGCAAAACGCCGGGGCCGACGATCCCGTTCTGGTGTATTGGAAAAGCCAACAGGCACCCTTGCTGTACGCCTCCGGTTTCCAGCCTGATCGCGTCGGCATAATAAGGGACCAGCACGGTCTTGTTGCGAAATGCGCCGAACTGGCCGCCCAGGGACGGACCGTGTGGCTCGTGGTAAGGCCTGATGCACTGGACGCGGTGGGCTGGCCGCGTTACGAGGAGCTGTTCAAAAGGTGCAGTCTCACGTATGAGACGAAGACGTTCGGAAGCTATCAGCCTGTGCTGCAGCGCTTCCGGGTTTCTTCGCCACCGCCGGCGCCGGCCCGATCGCTCGGGGAGCTCAGGGCCGCCCAAACCCCGTAGCGCCCATGCAATCCGTCCGCGCCCGCCGCACGAAAGCCCGCCCGCGACACACGCCCGCGAGAACAGGCGGGGACGCCCACACGGCTCTTGTTGGGCCTACCTGTTCTGCGCGTGGTATTCCTGAAGCGAGAACAGTTGCGGGTCGCTCACACGCAGGGCGCCGATGGCGGACACACCCGCACGGGCCGCGGCCAGCGTGGTCATGGTGGGCACGGCGCGCTCAAGAGCAGCGCGGCGCAGGGCGCGATCATCCTCCTTGGCGTCAATGCCCAGCGGGGTGTTGATGATCCAGTCAATCTCGCCGTTGATGATGCGGTCGCGGATGTTGGGCCTGCCCTCGCTGAGCTTGGCGACCTCCTCGACGGGAATGCCGAAGGCGCGCAGTCGCGCGGCCGTGCCCTGGGTGGCCACGAACTTGAAGCCCAGTTCGTGCAGCCCCTGCACCACGTCGCCCATGTTCTTTTGGTCGTTCTTGTTGAGGCTGATGAAGATGGTGCCCTTCATGGGCAGGCGCGTGCCCGCGGCAATCTGGCTCTTGGCGAAGGCCAGGCCCATGTTCTGGTCTATGCCCATGACCTCGCCGGTGCTGCGCATCTCCGGTCCGAGCAGAATGTCCACGCCCGGGAACTTGATGAACGGCAGCACCACTTCCTTCGCCGACACGTAGAACGGCGTCGGGTCTTCGGTGAAGCCCAGTTCCCTGAGCTTTTTGCCCGCCATGACCCGCGCGGCCAGCTTGGCCAGCGGCACGCCGATGGCCTTGGACACAAAGGGGATCGTGCGCGACGCGCGCGGGTTGACCTCGAGCAGGTAGATGTCGTCGCCGCGCACGGCGTACTGGATGTTCATCAGGCCGATGACTTCCAGTTCCCGGGCCAGCGCGCGGGTCTGTTCGCGCAGCCGGCGGATGATGTCTTCGGGCAGGTCGTAGGGCGGCAGGATGCAGGCGCTGTCGCCCGAATGCACGCCCGCCTCCTCGATGTGCTGCATGATCCCGGCCACCACCACGGTCTCGCCGTCGGAAATGGCGTCCACGTCTATTTCCACCGCCGACTCCAGGAACTTGTCAATCAGGATGGGGTGCTCGGGCGACGCCTCGACGGCGTAGGTCATGTAGCGCTCGAGCGCGGCGCGGTCATAAACGATCTCCATGGCCCGGCCGCCCAGCACGAACGAAGGGCGCACCACGACCGGATAGCCGATGCGGTCGGCAATCACCGAGGCTTCGTCGAACGACGTGGCGGTGGCATTGTCCGGCTGAAGCAGGTTCAGCCGCTCCACCACGTCGCGGAAGAGTTCGCGGTCCTCGGCGCGGGCGATGCTGTCGGGCGTGGTGCCGATGATCGGCGCGCCCGCCGCCTTGAGCCGCTGCGCAAGGTTGAGCGGGGTCTGGCCGCCGAACTGCACGATGACGCCCTTCGGTTTCACCCGGTCAATGATGTTCATCACGTCTTCAAAGGTGACCGGCTCGAAGAACAGGCTGTCCGACGTGTCATAGTCGGTGGACACGGTTTCGGGGTTGCAGTTGACCATGATGGTCTCGTAGCCGTCGTCCTTGAGGGCGAAGGCCGCATGCACGCAGCAGTAGTCGAACTCGATGCCCTGGCCGATGCGGTTCGGGCCGCCGCCAAGAATGATGATGCTCTCCTTGCCCGACAGGCGCGTCTCGTCCTCGCCGTCGTAGGAGGAGTAGTAGTAGGGGGTGTACGCCTCAAACTCGGCGGCGCAGGTGTCCACCAGCCGGTAGCCGGGGATGACGCCGAGCTGCTTGCGCAGCGCGCGCACCTCGTCCTCGGTCTTGCCCCAGGCAAAGCCGAGCTGGCGGTCGCTGAAGCCGAGCATTTTGATGCGGCGCATCTCCGCCGCATCGGACGGCGCCGCCTTCCTGATCTGCGGTTCGGCGTCGGTGATTTCCTTCATCTGCCGCACGAACCACGGGTCAATCTTGGTCGTCTCGAAGATTTCCTCCACCGTTGCGCCGAGGCGCAGCGCTGAAGCGATCTGAAACACGCGGTCACGGTTGGGGGTGCGCATGGCGCGCAGGAGCGCGTCCTTTTCCGCGGCGGGATCGCCGCCCGCGGTGAGCGGCTTGTCCTTGCCGTCGGCGCCCATGCCGGCGCGGCCGATTTCGAGTCCCCGGATGGCCTTCTGCAGCGACTCTTTGAACGTGCGGCCGATGCTCATCGTCTCGCCGACGCTCTTCATCTGCACGGTGAGCACATCCTGGGCGCCGGGAAACTTTTCAAAGGCCCAGCGCGGAATTTTGGTGACCACGTAGTCAATGGTGGGCTCGAAGGAGGCCGGGGTCTCGCGGGTGATGTCGTTGGGGATCTCGTTGAGCGTGTAACCCACGGCCAGTTTGGCCGCGATCTTGGCGATGGGGAAGCCTGTTGCCTTCGAGGCCAGCGCCGAACTGCGCGACACGCGCGGGTTCATCTCAATTACCGTCATCCGGCCCGTGCGCGGGCACACGGCGAACTGCACGTTCGAGCCGCCCGTGTCCACGCCGATCTCGCGCATGATCGCGACGGCGGCGTCGCGCATGATCTGGTATTCCTTGTCCGTCAGCGTCTGCGCCGGGGCCACCGTGATGCTGTCGCCCGTATGCACGCCCATCGGGTCAAAATTCTCGATGGAGCAGATGATGACCACGTTGCCCTTGAGGTCGCGCATCACCTCCAGCTCGAATTCCTTCCAGCCAATGACCGACTCCTCAATCAGCACCTCGGTCACGGGGCTTGCGTCGAGGCCGTACTGCACGGCCTTCTCGTACTCGTTCTTGTTGAAGGACACACCCGCACCCGTGCCGCCCAGCGTGAACGCGGGGCGAATGACCGCCTGGTAGCCGACTTCGGCGCCGAATTCGCGGGCCTCCTCGAAGGAATGGACCACCTTGCTGCGCGGCACGTCGAGGCCGCAGCGGACCATGGCCTCCTTGAAGAGGCCCCGGTCCTCGGCTTTTTTGATCGCGCCGAGCTTGGCGCCGATCAGCTCGACGCCGTACTTGTGCAGAATGCCCTGCTCGGCCAGCGCCACGGCAAGATTCAGCCCCGTCTGCCCGCCCACGGTCGGCAGCAGCGCGTCGGGCCGCTCCCGCTCGATGACGCGCTCCAGGAATTCAACTGTCAGCGGCTCCACATAAACGCGGTCCGCCGTCTCGGGATCGGTCATAATGGTGGCCGGGTTGCTGTTCACCAGCACCACCGAATATCCCTCCTCACGCAGCGCCTTGCACGCCTGCGTGCCCGAGTAGTCAAACTCGCAGGCCTGGCCGATCACGATCGGGCCGGAGCCGATGAGCAGGATCTTCTGGATGT
>CALDSM010000743.1 GCA_937923585.1 uncultured bacterium | reverse complement strand
CGTTCATTCCGGCCACGTTGTTGGCCTCGATCAGCGAATCCAGCCGCCCGGCAAGGGCCATGGCCAGCGATAGCGCCGCCTCGCCGTGCATTTGATAGTGCGTGCGCAGCATCCCCGTGCGGATTTGGTAAAATGCCATGCTCCCAAACAGCAGCGTCGTCAGCAGGACAATCCCGAGAATCTTGACAAAGATGGGGGCAGAAAGCGCCCACCATCCCGCTCTTCCGGCCATTCGGCGGGCCAATTTGTTAGACTTGTCTCTACCCACGGTTCCTCATGTCATTTCGCGATGGCAACGCCTTGTCTCCTGCCGCAACGTGAATCCGCGATTATAGCGGATTATCCTGATTCACAAACAATCATTTCCCATTATTCACTCCCGGCCCCTTTTTGGACAGGCCGACCGGTCTTCCAGAAGGCCAGCAGCAGCGAGACGGCAAGTGCAGCCCCCGCAACGGCGATTCCCGAATAGGCGCGCACCGGACGGTACACAAACGAGACGTGATGTGTGCCGACGGGAAGCGCAACCGCCTTGAACCCGTCATCGGCGCGCAGCAGCGGCGCTTCCGCGCCGTCCACAAAGGCGTGCCAGCCGGGATACCAGGCATCAAGATACGCCAGAATGCGCGGGCCGTCCAGCGGCCCGACATCAAGGTCAACCCCGTTCGCGCGGCGGGATACGATCTTGACAAGTCCGTCCTCATCCGCATAGTCGGACAGCAACTCGGCCCCGCTAATTTCAAAGATACCGGCACCGCCCGTGGCGGTGACGGTCAGCCACACCTCCATGGCGGCATAGTCCGGCAACGGCAGTTCCACCCCCGTCCCGGCGGCGGGATTCAGGATAATCTTCTTGCCCGGTTCCGTCTGGTCGGAAGATCGGTCCTTGAACAGGGGTTCAATCATGCCGGGACAGGAGCCGCGGCAGGTGAGCCGCAGCACACTGTGTACTGCGCCCGCTTGTCCGGCGGGCCAGCCGTCGGCGCGCGTCGGAAGCTCCAGCCGCAGCGTCTTCCGGACTTTGGCCCCGGCCTTCACCGGTGCGCCCAGGGAGGGTGTCATGACGGACTGCTGCCGGACATTTTCGGAAACGCCGCTGTTCTTGAGTGTCTTGACGTCCACTTCGGGCACTGTGGGGTTCGCCGCACCGGGTAGAAACACGGTCGTGGCAACCGGAAACAGGCGGCTCTTGTCGGGCAGGGGGCCTTTCACCCACTGCCGCGCCAGCCAGAAGGAGCGCTTGAACAGCAGGTTCGTGCGCTGGTTTTCGGCCAGCGATTCCTGCCGCGCCAGCCGGCTGTACTTGCGCGCCAGCACGGGATCGCACAGCGCCTCCCAGGTCTGGCGCAGGTTCAGCGGGTCATAGCCGTTGATCAGGTGGCGCATCCGGAACAACTGGCGGTTGGCCTTGGCGTCGGTCTGACGGTGGTTGTCCTGCGGAAAGACGGCCGTCTCCGCGGGAACCGGCGGCATGCGCAGCCGGGTCATCATGGGCACATAGGCGACATTCCAAGACAAGGTCTCGAGGAAGACAAGCAGCGGCAGCAGTACAGTGACACCGCCAAACCGGGGAAACACCCGCGCCGCCATCATGACCGCCAGCGCCGCCGCGGGCACGGCCGCCACCCAAGGCGCGATCCCTAGGTAGTGTGACGGATGAATCCACCTCCACAGCAGGAGCAGCAGCGTGCCGCCGACCACGGTAAGCAGCAGCGTTTCCAGCAGCGACACCCACCACGCGCCGGGCTTGCGGGCAATACCGTCCACGCCCAATCCCGCCAGCAGGCTTAACGGCAGCAGCGCAAGGTCATAGGCGCGCGAATAGGCCGACGGGGCAAAGGGCGTGAGTTGGTTCACCAGCCGCGACACCGGCAGCGGCGGGCCGAAGCTGCAATCGAGCAGCACCAGATAGAGGCCCGCAAACAGCAGCACCTCGCGGCGGCGCGCCGTGAACAGCGCCGCGAGCGCCAGGGTCAGCGCTGCCACGCCCGACCCCCGCAGCGCCTCCGCGTCATACCGCATGCCCGGATACACGATGGCATCCTGCGCAATGCCCAACCAGAGCCTGCTGTACAGGTCTGAATACATCGGCACCGCCACCCCCGGCTGGCGGCCCGTGTACTTGGCCAGTTCCATGGCGGGAAAGAGTAGTGCCCCGGCCACCAGCAGCGTCATCACCGCCATCACCGCCAGCGCCATTCCGTCACCCACCCAAGTGCGCAGCCCCCCCCTGGGCACGCCAATCTCCTGATTGGCCCCCTCCGTCCCGTCACCCGCCCGGACACGCAGCAACCGGTGCAGCAGCACAAACGCGGCCAGCGTCACGGCCATGTACACAATGATCTGGAAGAAACCGCCCAGCACGGCCATGCCGAACGCAACCCCGGCGGCAACACCCCACCGCAGTCTGCCCGGCCACGCGGGCGCGTCAAGCATGCGCTTGGCCAGATACAGCAGCAGCGGCAGCCAGTTCAGCGTGTAGACGAAATGGTACTCGCAAACGCGCCGCACCATCAGCGCGCTGAACGTGAACGCCAGCGCCGCGGTCCACGCCCCGCTCCGGCTGAGCCGGTGCGACCGCGCCAGCAGCCACGTGCCGCCAAACGCGAGCAGCAGGTGCAGCCCCATCAGCACCACCAGTCCAGACTGTGTGCGGTAGGGTGTCGGCGCAAAGTTCAGCACACTGCGCAGCAGGTTGGGAGGATACAGCGCCGCCACCTGCGGGTTCGCAGCATAGGGCATACCGCAATACGTCAGCGGATTCCAAAACGGAAACTGCCCCGAATGGATGGAGGCATCCATGTAAAACGCCAGCGGCCCGAAATAGCGATGCACATCGTACAGCCCCGACAGCTTTGCCGGGTCTGTGACCAGCACATAATTGAACGTGAGCGCCAGCGTGACCAGCACCAGCAGCAACCCCGCGGCAAACAGCCGCCACCGCTGTCCTGCGGAATCCGCCGTGGAGAGGGGCGTTGAGCCCGGCGCAGAAACCGGCAAATCGGTCAACGGTTCCATGGACAGGTTCCCGGTTCACTGCAACGTTCAACCCGCACCTGCGACGGAGCAGTCCCCCTTTTGAGTGCGGCGGCTATGCCGCCGCTTTTCCTTGCCGGGGCCATGCCCCGGCGCCGTGCGAAAGCCCTGCTTCCGCACAAAAGCGGCGGCATGGCCGCCGCACTCAATATAAAACGTCCGCTGGTACCCGTCATGAGTCAGCTATTATAGCCACGCCCCATCCCGCCGCAAAACGCTCCGCAGACGGCCGGTCCTTCCTCGACATCGCGTTTCCCTGGCGTTAAAATGGCCCTCATGACTGGGTACGGGAACGCTGAAATACTTTCCACGCTCGGGTCCGGCATGGTGCTGGGACTCTCCGCCGGCCTTTCCCCCGGACCGCTGCAAACGCTGGTGCTGGCACAGTCCATGCGGCACGGCACCCGCGAGGGGCTCAAGGTCGCCGTCGCACCCCTCTTCACCGACTTGCCCATAATCCTTGTGTGTGTGCTGCTGCTCAAACACCTGTCCCAATTCGGCCCCGTGCTCGGCGCAGTGTCGCTCGCGGGCACGCTGTTCGTGCTGTGGCTTGCCTGGGAAAGTTTCTCCGTGCGCGGCATGCAAATGGCCCACCCGGACGCGGACCCAAGATCGTTGCGGCGCGGCGTGCTGGCGAATTTTCTCAACCCCAACGTGTACCTGTTCTGGCTGACCGTGGGCAGCCCCGTCATCCTTCAGGCATGGAAACAGAACCCGCTCGCCGCGGTGGGTTTTCTGGCATGCTTTTCGGGCTGTCTGGTGGGGTGCAAAATGGCACTGGCCCTAATCGTCGGCCGCTCCCGACACCTTCTTGCCGGCCGCGTCTACGTCGTGATCATGCGTCTGCTCGGCGTGTTCCTCATGATCTTCGCCCTCATGATGCTCCGCGACGGACTCCGCCTCCTGAACTTTCTGTAGGGTGCCGTGAAGTGCCGCACAGCAGCGAATCAGGGCCACCCAATGGGTGTCCCCGAATTAAAACCAATTCGCTTGTCAACCAACGCCCGGCATCCCGTCGTATTCAGGTCATGCAGCATGCATGATGACCTCAACGACGTCTGAAATGTCTGCGTGGAATTGAAAACTTCCGGTGCGGCGACTTCAACCAAGTACTTTTCCCGGAATTGGCTGCGCGGGAATAGACAATTTTCCCTGATGACGCGGCAGTGGCAAGAGATTACCATTTTGCGCGGGATGATTTTTCGTTTAACTTTTGTTTGAATTATGGTACCATTGCGGTATCTGACAAAAACCCTTTGCCCGGGGTGGGCAACGATAAAAGAGGAGCTCGCGTACATGATGAACAAGTTGACCGTGTGCAAGGTGGCCCTGCTGGCGGCCGTGGTTGCATTTGCCTTCACGTCGGCGGCATTCGCCCAGGATGCCACTTATGTGGGCAACTCGCAATGCAAAATCTGTCATAACAAGAAGGACGAGGGCGAGCAGTGGACGAAGTGGAAGGCGGAGGCCCATTCCAAGGCGTTTGCAACCCTCTCCGGCGACAAGGCCAAAGAAGTCGCGACCAAGGCGGGTGTGACGAAGCCGCCCGCGGAGGCCCCGGAATGCCTGTCCTGCCACGTTACCGCAGCTGATGCTTCCGGCAAGTGCCCGGAGAAGATCAAGCCGGAAGACGGCGTGCAGTGCGAATCCTGCCACGGTCCCGCCTCGGCGCATATTGCCGAAGCGAAGAAGTTCAAGGGCGGCGACAAGGCCGCGCAGCCGGCGGCGAAGATCGCCAAGGGTGACGCCGAGACCTGCAAAAAGTGCCACAACGAGAAGAGCCCGACGATGAAGGAGCCGTTTGACTTCGCCAAGATGTCGGCAAAGATCGCTCACAGCAATCCGGCAAAGGCAAAGAAATAAGATTGTTTCCCAAGATTGTTTTCTGCGTGGAATGCCCCACTGAAGCGGGCATTCCACGCGTTTTCTACTCAGGGAGGTATTTTTGACATGCCGAGACTGACTGTTGTGTTGGTGGTGGCTCTGGCGCTTGCGGGATGCGGACGCCAGGGCGCGAAGGAAATCAGTGAAACCCGGACCGCAGCACCGCCCCCGGCCGCCTCGGCGATGCCTCCGGGCCATGAAATGATGAAGATGCCCCCCGTGGATGGCACCTTGCCCCCCGGTCATCCTCCGGTGAGCCCCTACACGTGGCAGCTGCCCGAAGGCTGGTCTGAGGCACCCCCCACCTCCATGCGCATCGGCAATTTCAAAGTGGCTTCCAGCCCGGAAACGGAATGCTATTTGACCCTGCTCAAGGGCGCGGCCGGCGGGGTGGACGCCAATATCAACCGCTGGTGCCGCCAAATGGGCCAGCCCGAGTTGAAACCGGAGGAAATCGCGGCGCTTACCAAGGTGGAGATGCTGGGACAGCAGGCTCCTTTGGTGGAGGTTGCGGGCAGTTTCACCGGAATGGCGGGACAGCAGTTCCCGGACTACATGCTGACGGGTGTTGTCGCCACGCTGGCGGACGAGACGCTCTTTGTGAAGATGACCGGGCCCGCCGCGGTGGTGAAGGCAGAGAAGGACCATTTCCTGGCGTTCTGCAAGTCACTCACCAGCGCGGCCGCCGTCGGCGGTGCCGGCACGGCAGAAAAGAAGACTGAGGGGGAGGTTGCGGGCGATGCCGGTGCTCAAGAAAGCAAGTGACTTTTTAGCCTCGTACAAGCTGTCCTGTCTGCTCTTTCTGCTGCTGCTGCTGCTGACCTATCTGGGCACCATGAACCAGGTGGGGGAGGGCCTGTACCAGAGCCAGCAGAAGTATTTTGAGTCCGTGTTTCTGGTGCACTGGGCCTTTGGCAGCGTTCCCGTTCCGCTTCCCGGCGGCTATCTGGTGATGGTGCTCACCTTCGCCAACCTGCTTTGGGGGGCCGTGGTTCGGTTTCGCTGGGCATGGTCCAGAGTGGGCATCCTGGTGGCGCACACCGGCATCCTGGTGCTGTTGGCGGGTTCTTTTGTCTCCTACGTGTATTCGGAATCGGGGCACATGGTCCTGTACGAAAACGAGTCGTCTGACGAGTTTGAGTCTTCGTATGCGTGGGAAATCGGGGTGAGCGAAGCCGCCGCGGGTTCCGTCACGGAGTACATCATTCGGCAGGATGACTTCGACGGTCTTGGCGGCGGGAAGACCCGGACCTTCACCTTCGCGGGCCTGCCCTTTGACCTGACACTCGGCGACTATATGCCGAACGCCGCGCCGGAAGGCGCCGGGGCGGGCATGCCCCCCCAGGCTTCGGGGAAGCTTGCCGCGCTTCCGCCAAACCGGGAGCAGGAGCAGAACATGGCGGGCATCACGGCCACGCTGGCGGAGAAGCCGTCGGGCGCGACGCACCAGGCGCAACTCTGGGCGGGAAGTGTCTCCCCCGTGACGGTGGCGGCGGCGGGCAAGCAGTGGAACCTGTCGCTGCGCAAGCTTCGCTGGAAACTGCCCTTTACGCTGCGCCTGGACCAGTTCAAGCGGGAACTGCACCCGCGCACGAACATGGCCCGCGAATATTCGAGCAACGTGACCAAGATTGAGGGCGGGGATGAACGTCCGATTCGCATCACAATGAACGAGCCGCTGCGCCACCTGGGCTACACCTTCTACCAGTCGTCCTGGGGGCCGCAGAACGGTGGTTCCAACGAACGGTTCTACTCGGTGTTTGCCGTGGTGCGCAACCCGGCGGACCAGATTCCACTGGTTGCCTGCATCATCACCACAATCGGGCTGGTGCTGCATTTCATGCAGCGGTTGCTCAAGTACCTGAAGAACGAACGGGCCGGGCGGAAGTCCGCCCTGCAGCGGGCCGCCGGCCTGGCGCTGTTGGCCGCCGGGGTGCTGCTGGCCGGGTTTGGGACGGCCGCGGCCGAAGATGCCCCCGCCCCGCCGCAATGGGACAAGGACACGCTGGATCTGTTTGCCACGCTGCCCGTGCAGGACGAAGGTCGCGTGAAGCCGCTCGACACCCTTGCGGCGTTCAAGCTGCTCAAGTTCCACGGCAGCCGCCGCTGCCCGGATGTTGAAGGCAAGAATCTGTCTCCCACGGCATGGTTCATCAACTGCGTCTTCTATCCCGACACGGCGAAGCAGTACAAGGTCTTCCGGGTGGACAATGACGAGGTGATCATTGCCGCCGGCCTGCTGCCCAAGAAGAAGCGTGATTACTACTCCTATGCCGAACTGGCGCCCGCCCGCGAGAAACTGCTGACGCTGGGCCGTCAGTACATGCGGAAGGAGGAGCACCAGCGCACGGTGATGGAAACCGAGCTGATGTCGCTGGGGATGAACGTGCGCGAGTTTGAGGAGTTGATCTCCTTTGCGGATTTCGCGCGCAAGCGGTTCAGCCTGGCCGAGCACAAAGAGATTGCCCCGCTGTTTCCCGGCCAGACGGAGTGCCGGGTGAGCGACATCCTGCGCAAGGCGCCGGACCTCTTCACAGCCTACATGGATCTGAAGAAGAAGTCCGAGCCGTCGGCCCCCGAGTTGAAGAACTTCTCCGAGTTCCTGAGGGGGATTCAGGAGAGTGCCGGCGAGGCCGCGGTGCTGGCGCTGTTCCCGCCGCCCGCCGGGGCGGCGGGCGAGGAGTGGCACTCTCCGGCGGACATGGTGCAGATCGCCTTTTCCGGCGAGACGCTTGCATCGGGTCAGATTGATCTGCTGGCGGGTTTCGAGGACCTTGCGTTCAGCGCGGCAGACCCGGAGGCGTTCAAGAAACAGGCGTCCGCATTTCACGGCGCGCTGGCCGCACTTGCGAAGGCGCGCGGCGAATACGGCAAGATCGGGCTTGAGGTGTCGCTGTACCGGATGCAGCCGTTTTACAACGCGCTGATTCTGTACGTGCTGAGCTTCATCCTGGTGGCCTGCCTGTGGATGCGGCCGGGCAGCCGGGCGCTGGCGGCCACCTCCTACGTCTCGATTCTCATACCCACCCTTCTGCTGGCGGCGGGCATCACGCTGCGCTGCGTCATCCGCGGCCGGCCGCCGGTGACCACGCTGTACGAGACGATCCTGTTTGTGACGGTGGTGGCCGTGGCGGTGTCGCTGTTTATGGAATGGGTCAACCGGCAGCGGGTGGCGCTTTCGCTTGCCTCGATTCTCGGCGTGGTCGGCATGTTCGTTGCGAACAAGTACGAGGTGCGCGAGGGGTCGGACACGATGGTGAGCATGGTTGCCGTGCTTGACACCAATTTCTGGCTGGCGACGCACGTGACGACGATCACGATCGGGTATGCGGCCGGACTGCTGTCCGGAGGGCTTGCCCATGTGTTTGTGCTGGGCAAACTGCTGCGGCTGAAGCGCGGCAACGACGACTTCTACCGCGGCCTTACCCGCATGGTGTACGGATCGCTGTGCTTTTCGCTGGTCTTCTCGGTTGTGGGCACGGTGCTCGGCGGCATTTGGGCGAATGAGAGCTGGGGCCGGTTCTGGGGGTGGGACCCGAAGGAAAACGGCGCGCTGATGATCGTGCTTTGGCAGCTTGCCATTCTCCATGCGAGGAAGGACGGGATGCTGCGGGATTACGGCGTCAACATCGCCGCCGTCATCGGCGGCATTGTCATCGCCTTCTCGTGGTTCGGCGTGAACATGCTGGGTGTGGGGCTGCACAGCTACGGCTTTGCCAGCGGCGCACACCTGGCGCTGGTGGGGTTCTATGCGTTTGAAACGGCCGTCGCGCTGCTCGGCTGCGCGGCATGGCTGCGCGACCACAGGCGCGCGACCGTTTAGCACAAGGCACCGGCGCAGGGAACGCCGGCGGTTTCAACATACGGCCCAAAATCACGGAGATGCGGAAGATGCCCCGAAAGAGACGCATGATTCTGGCGGCCATGGCCACGCTGTTCGGACGCAACTGGCTGACAATGTTCGGCGGCATGCTTGCGGCGGTGAGCGCGTTTCTCATCGTCAGCTGCATGGCGCTGGGATTCTTGGGCATCGCCGAGTCGCCCTACATCGGCATCATGGCGTTCATGATACTTCCGGGCGTCTTTGTCGGCGGCCTGCTTCTGGTGCCGCTGGGCGCGCTTTGGGACTACAAGTTTGGCTCGCACGGCAAACAGCCGGACACGCCGTTCCCCGTTCTGGATCTCAACAACGCCCACACGCGCCATGTCCTGATGACCGTGGTGGTCCTCACCGCATTCAACCTGCTGATTATCGGCACGGTCTCCTACCAGGGCGTGCAGTTCATGGACTCGGTTGAGTTCTGCGGCAAGACGTGCCATACCGTGATGGAACCGGAGCATGTGGCCTACGCCAATTCGCCCCATCAGCGGGTGCGCTGCATCGAGTGCCATATCGGCCCGGGCGCGCCCTGGTTTGTGAAGTCCAAAATCTCCGGGCTGGGCCAGGTGATCGCGGTGGCAACGCACAGTTATCCCACGCCCATTCCCTCCCCGGTCGAGAACCTGCGCCCTTCCCGCGACACCTGCGAAGAGTGCCACTGGCCCGAGAAGTTCGTGGGGGACCGGGTGAAGATCATCACGCATTACCAGGACGACGAGGCCAACACGCCGACCAAGACGGTGCTGCTGCTGCACCTGGGCGGCGGCGGGCAGGGCAAGGGCATACACAGCTGGCACATCAGCCCCGACAAACAGACGTTTTACACCACGCCCGATCCCAAGCGGCAGAAGATCTCGAAGGTGCGGGTGGTGAAGAAGGACGGGACCGAGACGGTCTACAACGCCGCCCCGGATGCATTCACCGCCGAGGAGCTTGCCCATGCGGAAGAGCGGCAGATGGACTGCATAGACTGCCACAACCGTCCCTCGCACATCTTCAAGCTGCCCGCCACGGAGGTGGATGCGGCGCTGGAGGCCGGACGGATTGATCCGACGCTGCCCTTTATCAAGAAGACGGGCGTGGAGACCTTGACCGAGGCCAAGGGCGAGGAAGGCGACCTGGACCGGATCGCGCAGAAGGTGAAGGCGTTCTACCAGGAGAAATACCCCGACCTGCTGAAGTCAACGCCCGAGAAGGTGGACGCGGCCGTCCGCGAACTCCAGGCCATTTACAGCCGCAACGTCTTCCCCAAGATGAAGCTCACCTGGGGCACCCACCCGAACAATCTGGGCCACGAGCTGTTCCCCGGCTGCTTCCGGTGCCACGATGACAAGTTGACGAACCAGGACAACAAGGCGGTCGGACAGGATTGCGACGCGTGCCACTCGGTGCTGGCGATGGACGAGTCCAATCCGGAGATCCTGACGCAGTTGGGGCTGTGACAGGAGCGGAGCGGCGGCAGGGCCCCGCGTGCGCCGGGGTGCCCAATCCGGCAAGGCACACGGACCGGCACGGACGGACAGCGAAGGACTTGGCGCGGCATGGCGGCAGTCAAGGAAGTCTGGAGAGTCTAGGGTCTAGGGTCTTGGGTCTAGGGTCTGGGAAGAACTGCGAAGAAGCACTGGAAGTTGAGTCACTGCTTAGCCGATTGGCGCGTGTTGCCACGTTCTTTTCTCCTGCTCTTGCTCACCCCAGTTTGGAAATCATGGAAGTGACGAGACTAATGCCAATTTCAGGCAAGACTAAGATTAAGACTAAGAGCAAGCAGATTAGGACCTTCGCGCCAGTTGGCTGAAGGGTTAGATGGCGGCATGGACGGCCACCGGCACGGCGGTTCCTGAAACGCGCATGCGCATACCTGTAAACGGGGGAGGGCGGTTCGTATAATAGTCTCCGGCGCGCTTTGGCGTGCCCAACCAGGAGACCGAGCATGTCCATGACCCGCCGCAGTTTTCTTGCCGCCGCCGGACTGGCCGCGGCCCCGATGATTATCCCGCGCAGCGCCTTTGGCGCAAATGAGCGCATCCAGGTCGGATTCATCGGCGTTGGGCGCCGCGCCCAGGACCTGGTGCGGGAGGTCGGGAAACTGGCGGACATGGAAGGCGTGGCCGCTGCGGACCTGAATCCCGCACGGCTGGCGAAGTTCAAGGACAAGGGCTGGAAGGTCTACGCCGAGTACCGCGAGTTGCTGGCGGACCCGTCCATTGACGCGGTGGTGGTGGCGACGCCGGACCATTGGCACGCGTTGCCTTCGATTGACGCGTGCAATGCGGGCAAGGACGTGTATGTGGAGAAGCCGATGACGTTGACCATCCGTGAGGGGCGGCTCATGGTCGAGGCGGCGCGCAAGAACAAGCGCATCGTGCAGGTGGGCAGCCAGCAGCGGTCCACGATGCCGAACATCCTGTCGTGCAAGTTCATCCGCGAGGGCAAACTGGGTGCCATCAAGGAAGTGCATTCGTCCAACTATCCGAGCCCCTGGGAGTGCGACCTGCCCGAGGAACCCGTTCCGGACGGGCTTAACTGGGACGCTTGGTGCGGGCAGACCACACCGCGGCCGTACCACAAGGATCTCTATCTGCCGCGCGCGGAAGGGCGGCTTGACGCGAAGGGCCGTCCGCTGGGCTGGATTTCATACCGGCCCTATTCGGGCGGTGAAATGACCGGCTGGGGCGCGCACGGACTCGACCAGATTCAGTGGGCGCTGGGTATGGACAACTCCGGGCCGGTCGAAGTCTGGGCCGACATGGATGCGCCCGAGTCGGAGCGTTTCGGATTCTCCATCGCCAAAGAAGGCGCCTGGGCCAATGCGGGCGCGATCACGGCACCGGTACACATGCGCTACGCCAACGGCGTGATGCTGCACATTGACGGCCGGGGCAATGCGGGCGGCGGCAGGTTTGTGGGCGAGCGCGGCGAAATCAGCACGGCGCGGGGCGAGTTCAAGACCAACCCTCCCGAACTGGCCCTGGAAATCACCGGCGGCAGGGAGAACAAGCCGGACAGCAGCGAGAACCACATGGCCAACTGGCGCGACTGCATCCGCTCGCGCGAACTGTCCGCGGCGGATGTCGAAATCGGCCACCGCTCCTGCACCGTCTGTCACCTGGGCAATATCGCGCGCTGGATTGGCAAGCCGTTGAAATGGGACCCGGTGGCGGAGAAGTTTGACAGCGAGGAGGCCAACGCACTTGTGAGCCGCGAGGGGCGGAAGCCGTACCAGTTCCCGGCATAGGTTGCCCGTCCGAACAGCGGAACGTCATATTCGTGTTAGACTAACTGATGAACGACACGCACCGTGAAAGGTTCCGACCATGACGGAGTTTGTATTTCTTGTTGAAAGTGCGCCTGAGGGCGGCTATACGGCTCGGGGCATGGGCGAGGCAATCTTCACCGAAGCCGACACCATTGAACGCCTCCACGAACAGGTGCGTGATGCGGTGAAATGCCACTTTGGCGAAGAGAACTGCCCAAGAGTGGTGCGGCTCCACTTTGTGCATGACGAGGTGATTGCGGTTTGAGGCTGCCGCGGGACATCACCGGGCTGGAACTTGCCAGGCTTTTGGCCAAGCTCGGATACAAAGCAACCCGAACGACCGGCAGTCATCAGCGGCTGACCACAGCACACTGCGGTGAGCATCACATCACGATCCCCCTGCACACCCCTCTGCGCGTCGGAACATTGGCTGCCGTTCTCTCGGAAGTGGCCGATCACTTGGGCATGTCGCGCGAAGAGCTTTCAGAGCACCTCTTCACCTGACGGTATCATCAGGAGTCGCCTCCCCACTGCGGCAGGCAATGAGTCGCCTGACCGGATGTTCCACAGACAGGGGAAGATTCGCTCCTTGCCGCCCGGCGGGCGGGTTTGCTATCCTCTGGAGCGGCAAAGGAGTGATGCCCATGCTGATAGATGTGGCCGGTCTGACACATATCGGCCGTAAGAAAGAGAAGAACGAGGACAGTTTCGGCATCTTCGGCGAGGACATGCCGGGGCTGAAGCTCTTCAAGCAGGGCGCGCTGCTGGCTGTTGCCGACGGGCTGGGCGGCCACACGGGGGGGGACATCGCCTCCAAGCTTGCGGTTTCGATCATCAAGGACCTTGTCAAGGAAGATCCGCCGGAGCCGGATTCCCCGAATGCCGATGTTGTGCTGGACGCGGCGACGCTCGGCTTCCTTCCGCAGATTCGCGCGGCGATAGACCGGGCGAACGCGAGCATCCACCAGACCAACTGCGACCTGGTGCAGCACGGCCGTCCCATGGGCACGACGCTGCTGACGGCGCTGGTGGAACCGCGCATGGCGTGGATTGGCAATGTGGGGGATTCGCGGGCGTACCATGTGCGCAACGGGGTCATTCTTGCGCGCACAACGGACCACTCGTGGGTGGACGAGCAGGTTTCGCTGGGCCTGATGACCCGCGAGGAGGCCAAAAACGACAAGCGCAAGCACCTGGTCACCCGCAGCATCGGTACCCATCCGGAGATGGAGGCGGACACGTACCGGTGGCCCCTTGCGCCGGGGGACCTACTGCTGCTGTGTACGGACGGGCTGGTGAACATGGTGCAGGATTCGGCCATTGTGGAAGTGCTGGCCCGGCCGGTCACGGCCAAGGAAATGGCCGCCGAACTGGTTGACCTGGCGCTGGCAGGCGGCGGCAAGGACAACATTACCGTGATTGTGGCCGTGGTGGAGCCGCCCGCGTGGCGCCTGTCCTGGCGGCGCTTTCAGGCGCGGTTGCGGGAGAAGAACATTTCCTTAGGGCGCGTGGCAGCGTGGCTGCTTTTCGGCCTGCTCTGCTTTGGCGCGGGCATAGGCTTTGCGCTTTCCCGCTGAGTCGGGAGGGTCTTGGGTCTGGGAAGGGCAGAGAAGGGGGTTGATTAGGAGAAAAACACAGAAGCAGGCCGCAAATCCGTCCGGGTGATTGAGGACGGTGCGTGAGAATGCGAAACGGGCCGCCGACATTGAATTCGGCGGCCCGTATTCTTTCTTTAATGGTGCCGGAGAGAGGACTTGAACCTCCACGCCCTTGCGAGCACATGGACCTGAACCATGCGTGTCTGCCATTCCACCACTCCGGCGGTGACGGTGCAATCTTAGCGGAGAAACCGTGCCGGAGTCAAGTCGCCGATCACCATCCGTTTGGGGCCGCTTCAGGGTCTCGGGTATTTCGCAGGCACAAATCGGGGAATCCCCTATCCCGGAAACCGGGCATGCTGATTACAATAATTTTGGACCGGGGGACGGCCCGAGCGTCTCCCTTGCGAGTTCAGCGGGCAATTGAAAGAGGTGCAACAGCGAACGCACCCGCGGACGGGAGTCCGGAACGGGGCGGAGGAGACCAGCGCCATGGCCGAAATAGACCGGTATCTCATGATGATGGTTGAGCATGGGGCCTCGGACCTGCATTTCTGCACGGGGTGCAAGCCGATGTTTCGCAAGGACGGCTCGATTGTGCGGCTGCGCGAGGACGACATCAACAAGCACTGGGCCAAGACCATGCTTTACGAGATCATGCCCAAGCGCAACGAGGAAGAGTACAACCAGACCAACGACACGGACTTCTCGTATGAACTGCCGGGCTACGGCCGGTACCGCGTGAACGTGTACTGCGACCAGAAGGGCATCTGCGGCGTTTTCCGGCTGATTCCGTCCAAGGTGCTCACCTTCGAGCAACTGCAGCTTCCCGAAGTGGTCAAGCAGTTCTGTTCGCTGAGCAAGGGGCTGGTGCTTGTGACGGGTCCGACGGGCAGCGGCAAATCCACCACGCTCGCCGCAATGATTGACTACATCAACAAGAACCGGGACGACCACATCATCACCATCGAGGACCCGGTGGAGTTTGTACACCAGAACCAGCGGTGCCTGGTGAACCAGCGCGAGGTCAACACGCACACGACAAGTTTCTCGGCGGCGTTGCGCGCGGCGCTGCGCGAGGATCCGGACATCGTGCTGGTCGGCGAGATGCGCGACCTGGAAACGACGCACATAGCCATCGAAACGGCGGAGACGGGGCACCTGGTGTTCGGCACGCTGCACACGACCACGGCGATTTCGACGATAGACCGGCTGATAGACCAGTTCCCGGCGGATCAGCAGCAGCAGATCCGCACGATGCTCGCCTCGTCCCTGAAGGGGGTCATCGCGCAGAACCTGCTCAAGAAGAAGGAGGGCGGCCGGGTGGCGGCGCTGGAGGTGCTGGTCGTCAACCAGGCGGTTGCGGCGCTGATCCGGGACGCGAAGGCCTCGCAGATCATGACCCTCATGCAGACGGGCCGGAAGGAGGGCATGACCCTGCTCAACCAGGAGCTGACGCGGCTGGTGAAGGCGGATGTGGTGGAACCGGACGAGGCCTACCGCAAATCAGCGGACAAGGCGGACCTGATGAAGAATCTTGAGGCGCTTGGCGTGTCGCTGTCCGCGAACTGAGGCATCAGTTTGCCGCCGGTGCGGGGTGTCCCGGCCCCTGTTCGAGCCGTTTCAGTTCCTCGTCAATGATGGCGCGGCCCTTCTCGTCCAGGGTGGGCATGTTTCTCACCTCGTTGTAGGCGTCGCGCGCCTCGGAGATGCGGCCCAGCCGGACCAGCGTGCGCGCGAAGGCCCACTTTACGTCGAAATCGCCGGGTGTCTGGGCGGCGGCTTCGGAAAGCAGGGTGAGCGCCTCATTGGCGCGGTTTTGCCGGACGCGCATGTCGGCCCATTGCACCGCCAGCGGGGCGTGCATTTCCGGGGGCAGGCATCCCTTCGCAGAATTGAACAATCCCTCGGCCCGGTCAAAGTCGCCGATGTTGGAAAAGACGATGGCGAGATTGAAGGCCGACGGGCAGGCACCGGGTTCGGTCAGGGGCCGCTGCTGCAGCGTCTCGAAGAGCAGCATGGCGCACCAGCCAAATCCCTGCGCGGGCGGCAGCACGTCCCCCGGGTCGGCGCCGCGCACGGCGGAGGCCAGGACAATGGTGGCATTTTCCAGCGCCTCGGGGCCGCGCCGCAGCACCAGGTCCACGCAGGCCACCCGGGGCAGCGGCTTCTCGTCCGCCCGTTCCTCCAATGCACGGCATGACTGCTGAAGGGCGTCCTCGAACGATTTCACCCGTCCGCGCTCAAAGGCGAAGCGCGCATAATTGGTCCACACTTCGGGCTGGCGCGGGGCAATCTGCACCGCGGCGCGGCATGCATTTTCCGCACCGTCGAAGTCGTGGAAACCGTTTTCCAGCACGTTTGCCAGGAACAGGTGGGCGGTGGCGAGCGTCTTCTGGTCCTGTTTGGCCTGCCGCCGCAACCAGTTGATCTGTTCGACCAGCACGGCGCGCAGCCGTTCATACCGCCTGTGGTCTCGGGCAAAATCCAGAAACAGCGGCCAGGTGTCCTTGTCGGCGAAATTCGCCTGCGCCGCCCGGGCCAGGGCGTCCTCCGCGCCGTCCGCGTCGCCCAGTGCCACGCAGACCCGGGCAAGATTGCGGTAGAGCCCGGCGTTGTTTTCCTGCACCTTGTTGTTGGCCACCGCACGGCGCAGATGGCTCCGGGCGGTCTCCCAGTATTCGCGGGCGCGCGCCTTCACGTCGTCGCGCTCCTGCGCCGCGAGCAGCATGGCGCACAGCGATGAGGCGCGGGCCAGCGTGTCGTCCGCGGCGGACAAGTTTGGGCAAAGCGCGAGCGCGGCGCGGGCCCCGCGCACCGACTCGTCGTAGAGGGACAGCGCTTTGGCGGCGTTTTCGGGGGTGTCCTTGGGCGCCGCCTGGGCTATGAGCAGTCTCGCCTCGGCGAGGGTCACATGGACCATCACCTGGTTCGGGTTAAGTCTGAGCGATTCCTCGAAGGCGCGGCATGCGCCCGGCATGTCGTTCTCCTTCATGAGGAACTGGCCCTTTCGCCACGCGAAATCGGCGTTCCACGGCGCGACGCTTTTTCCCATGTAGAGGCAGTAGTGGGCCTGGTTCTTCTGGCCCAGGCTCTGCGCCCCCATCGCCTGGTGCAGGTAGTATTCGCCCGCAAACTCGCAGGTTCCCAGGAAGGCGAATGCGCCCACCACCAGGATTGCGGCCCAGCGCCAGGGCGCACGGATCCGGGCGGGAGCGGCGGCCCCCTCGGGGGCGGGAGCGAAAGACGCCACGCCGTCAAGCAGTCCGAACGCCAGGAACAGCACGGTTGCCGAGACGGGCAGCCTGAGGTTGAACCCAAACATGCCGTCCGCCAGAAAGGCGGTGAACAGGGCCGCGAGCATCCATCCGAAGCGGCGCCTGTCGGCATCGTGTGCGGCAAACGCCATGACGAGCGCCATGCCCGCGCCCAGCAGCATCAATGCGAGATAGATTCCGGCCGCGGGCAGGCCGCCGTCCACCGCCAGTTCCAGAACGTCGTTGTGAACGTGGTGGTTCATGGTCATTTCGCGGGCGAAGAACTCCTGCTCGTAGGGAGTCCAGAAGCGCGGATTTTCGATCTTGTACATGCCCGTGCCGACGCCGAGCACCGGCTTGTCCATTACCATGCGCGACGCGCCCACGAAGGACTGGTAGCGCAGCAAAATGGAGGCGTCCACCGGGATTGCGCTGCCCGTGCGCATTTTGAGCGCGGCCATGAGTCCGGCGGCCCCGGCCAGGGCCAGCAGGGCGGCCAGCGCCAGCGACACCGCCGCGGCCCGACCGGGCCTCCCCGGCATGAGCCGTTTCATGACTGCGGCCAGCGCCAGCACGCCCAGTGCCGCGGCCAGCGCAATCAGGCCGCCGCGCTGTCCCGTGTACACCAGCCAGGAGCCGTATCCCACCAGCAGCGGCAGCGCCCACAGCCATCCCGAGCGCAGCAGGTAGAGCACGATGATAACGGCCAGGACCAGCACATGGGCGGCATAGTTCGGATTGCCAAAGGGACCGGGCAGATGCCGGTAGGCGTCACTGCCGCGGTCGCCCCAGGGGAAGGTGTCGTATCCCGCAGCCTGTGCGGCCGCATACAGTGTTGCGAACCCCACCGCAACGCACAGAGCGCGCAAGGGTTTGCGCGCCTCCTACGGGGTGGCGTAAAGCTGTGTGGCGGCGAAGTAGAGCGCAAAGAGGGAGACGAAGCGGCCTGTCTCGACCAGCGCGCCCCATCGGTGCTGGGAAGCCAGCGCGGAGGCCAGCAGCAGCGCGACGAACAGGGCGAGTATTTCCAGGAAGAGCCGCGGACGGCGGAAGGGAAGCCGGAACCAGCCCATGGCCGCCAGCCAGCCGCCGCCGATCAGCAGCGCGGCCCAGTTCAGCAGCAGCCATTTGATGTCGCCGGTCGCATCGCGCGTGTACGCGTACATGGACAGCACGACGGCAAAGAGGTAGGCGTTAAAGAGCCCGCGGAACACGCGGTATGCTATGTTTTGCGCTTTTGTCACTGATGACGCTCCGGAAATGCCACCCTGTTTCGGGGTCATGCTAGCACCCCGGCGCGGCCCATGGCAAGGCGCGGCGGCGGGCGGTTTGCATCGGCGCGCGCCTTGGGGACAGAATAGTGCCGCGCTGGCAGGCATTGTGCTGCCGGGGTTGAACGGTTCCGGCACGGGAAAGGAACGGCTGTGCGGTATTCCCTTCTGGATCTGAACGGGGCGCTAATCTTGGGCGTGGGCCTGGGAATGCTCGCGTGTTTCTCCCTGGAATTCTTTCTGGACATTCCGGCGGGAGGGCCCGTGGTAGGCATCATTGCGGCCGCCACGGTCGGTGTCGGTTCCGTGTACAGCAGCAGCATGCGCAGCCGCGCGCGGGACCGCGCCCGCAGGGCGGGGGGCGACGCCGTTCCGCCCGGTGGGGGCGGCAAGATGGCGGAATAGGCGACTTCTACCCAGGGAGTATGATCATGAACAAGCTGCCTCTCATTACCCTGATTCTCGCGCTGCTTTCCTTTGCCGCATTCGCGGCGGACGCGCCGGTGAAGGCACTGGTGATCACCGGCGGACATGGCTATGACGTGGAACCGTTCGATGTCATGCTGAAGGCGCTGTCCGGCGTGCAATGCACCCACGTGGACGCGCCGGACGACGGCAAGGTCTTCGAGGACGCGCTGAACTGGTCGTATGACGTCATCGTTCTGTACAACATGGGGCAGCAGATCTCGGACAAGAGCCGGGAGAACCTGCTGGCGCTGCTTGACAAGGGCGTGGGGTTGGTGGTGCTGCACCACGCGATTGCCAGTTTCAACGACTGGCCCGAGTACTGGAAGATCATCGGCGCGCACTACTACCTGAAGAATTACACGGAGAAGGGAAAGGAACACGCGCAGAGCACCTGGAAGGAAGGCGTGGAGTTTAAGCTGTCGCCCGCGGACAAGGACCATCCCATTGTGAAGGGCGTGACGCCGTTCACGGTGCATGATGAGACCTATGCGGGATTTACCACGGAGCCGGACAATCATCCGCTGCTGAACGCGGAAGGTCCGGGCACCGAGCCTGTTTACGCCTGGTGGCGCACCTGCAAGAATGCCAACGTGTTCTATATGGTGCCGGGCCACGGGCCGACGATCTTTGCCGATGAGAACTACCGCAGGGTGGTGAGCCAGGCGATTCAGTGGGCGGCCAAGCCGGCGAACAAGGCGGCGGCAGAAAAGGGGAAGTGAGGCGCGTACGGGGTCTTACAATGGGGCCCGTGGGACATGCAAGCAGATCCAGTATTTCCAGATGACGCTCCTAAAGTGTTTTGGCAATGCGCTTGAAGATGTTGCGCCAAATCTCGGTGTCCGTGGACAGCGGGTTATTCAGTAATGAATAGTTCGGAGAATAAGGGCTGGACGAGCAAACCATGGGAGAAGGGTATTTTACTCTGTGTCTTTGGGGTAATGATCGGCGGGCCGATTATTGGGGAGCAGGCGATACACGCCTGGCGAGACGGGAAGTCGTTAAGTCAATGTTGCCTGTTTGTGTTGACGGCCTGCGCACCGTTCTTGATAGGTTTCACGGTTTGCGTCTTGTGGGGACGCTGGAAAAGTCGGTGATCACGGCAAATGGGGTCGTGTCTATCCCGGTCCGGCTGAAGGCGTGGATGCCCCCCTTGTCCCCCACCCTGATGGGGCTTTCGTATCCGCGCTGCAAGCGCAATTCCGGCGCGGTGTCTGTTCGGCAGTATTGACTTTGTCCTGTTTGGCCGGGTCGTATGGTAGAATCGCACAGGATGACACATACAGTCTTCAAGAGGTCTTGCACGTGATGGAAATACACATCAGCAGGCACGCCAAGCGGCGGATGAAGGAGCGGAATATTTCAATTGAAGCGATTTTCGAAACAATTGAAAACCCTGAAGAGGCAATCCCTTCAATCAAGGGAAGGATGAACTACTGCAAGACCATCGGCGGCAAACACATCAAGGTGACATGCACGGAGAACCCCGGCGAGAAACTGGTCGTTACCGTTATGGAGAAGAAATCTTAGGAGCGCAGAACAATGAAGATCGAATATGACAATGAGGTGGATGCGCTTTACATACGCATACAGGACAAAGAAGTGTGCCGTACCCAGGAAGTCGAGGAAGGCGTCAATGTGGACCTGGACGACAAGGGCGCGGTAATAGGCCTCGAAATCATCGGCGCCGTCGAGCGCTACGACCGGAAAGACCTCTTCAACATCGCCACAGAGAACCTGGCCTGGGAATCAACCCAACAGGCGGTTTAAGAAGCCCCGGCTCACATGAGCCTGACGCAGCGGGTTGGGAACCCTGCTGCAATCACGGGGTTCCAATGCTCCACGGTTTGCCAGCCGGTCCAGGGACTTGCAGGACAATCCTTGAGTCTTGGTTTGGATCTTCTTTTCGTTGTTTGACGGCGGACAACAGAGATTTTCTGCGGGCTCTGGTGGGGATTGAAAAAGTGACAGGAGGGAATCATGCATGAAGCCGCAATTGGTCAGCGGAGATTTGCTTGATCAAGACGTTGACGTAATCGTCAATGCATGGAACCGAAACATCATTCCGTGGTGGTTGCTCTTGCCTGGCGGCGTGTCCGGCGCAATCAAGCGACGCGGCGGCATTAAGCCCTTTCGGGAACTGGCACGTTTTGGGCCGATGCGGCTGGGTTCCGCACGGATTACGGGCGCGGGTAGATTGCCGTTCAAGGCCATCATTCATGTCGCCGGCATAAACATGTTCTGGAACGCTTCTGATTCCTCGATCAGGGATTCCGTGCGCAACGCAATGGCCATTGTGGGGGACAGGCAATTTGCCTCCGTGGCTTTTCCGATTATAGGTGCCGGCCATGGGGGCTTTGACGAGGACCGTGCCCTAGATCGGCAGAGCACACGTCTGAACTCCAGTCACGATCAGATCTCGTATGCCG
>CALDSM010000742.1 GCA_937923585.1 uncultured bacterium | reverse complement strand
GACCACCGAGATCTACACTCTTTCCCTACACGACGCTCTTCCGATCTATTGTGGGCGCGAACCTGGTGGTCGGCACCGTCACGCAGGGCTACAGCGCAACCGTGCCTTCCGGTTCCGTTGTCAGCCAAACGCCCGCGGCCGGAACCTCCGTTGCTCCGGGAGCCGCCATAAACCTGGTGGTTTCCCAGGGACCCCAGCCCGTGGTCGTGCCCGATGTGGTGGGCATGACCCAGGTTGAGGCGGGCACAACCCTTGCCAATGCCCTGCTCGCGCTGGGTTCCGTTACGAGGCTGTACAGCACCACGGTTCCCTCCGGAGAGGTAATGGGGCAGAATCCAGCGGCGGGCACCAGTGTCGCGGCGGGCACGCCGGTGGATTTAAGTGTGTCGAAAGGACCGGAATTCGTGGCCGTGCCCAACGTGGTGGGTTTGACCCAGGCTGCGGCGGGAACGGCACTTTCCAACGCGCTCCTTTCCCTCGGTGCCGTGACAAGGCTGTACAGCAGCACGGTTCCCACGGGAAATGTGGTCCAGCAGAATCCCACGGCGGGCACCAGTGTCGCGCCGGGCACGGCGGTGGATTTGGGGGTGTCGAAAGGCCCGCAAAAAATGATTGCCAAGATCCTGAATGTGATGGAAGGCAACTTCACAGTGGCCGCAAACAGCGTTGTCGTCCATCCTTTCTCCCATATTCCAACCGAGCATTTTGCAGCCCTGCTTCCGGTTCGTGATGTGCCACGCGGTCTTTCCGGGACGGCCCAATTGTCCGCGGTGGCAAGGGAGTCCGGTATTGGGCGGAGTTGGGCGCAGGTACGGGCGCAACAAGCGACCAGCCTGCGCGGGCTCTGGTTGAATCCGGGCACTAAAGGGGCGTAATTGTCTCCGGCACCCGGATTGCGGAACGCCCGCCGTGTCGCCATGAAACGAAAACGCCGCCGGGGTCCCCAAACGGGGTCCACGGCGGCGGTAGTCGCGTGAAATGCGGCGTTATCAGCCCTGGCGGGCCTTGAAACGCGGATTCGTCTTGCAAATCACATAGACCCGCCCCTTGCGGCGCACGATTTTGCAGTCGGGGTGCCGCGTCTTGGCGGTCTTCAGCGAAGACAGTACTTTCATGGTGCTAACTCCCAGCGGTTCTTGGATTAAGAGCGCGGATTATAGCTTTCAGACGCGCACGGTGTCAAACTTTTTGTTCGCCCCCCGACAAGCCCGGTTGTCCGGGGCGCCCGCGAAGTCCCTCGTCCGGTTGTCGGACGGGCGTCATTTTGGCGTGCTTGACGCCTCAGCGCGTCGCAGGAACCAGTCGCAGAACTCCTGTTGCACCCCCAGTCCCTGCAACTTTTCGTAACAGGCCCGGTAATTTCCGGCGCTCCAGCGTTCCAGAAATGCCCCAAACAGTTTTCTGTAATTGGCATCAAGGAGGCAGGCCCTACGCAGGGATTCCAGCGCGCCAGCCTCATCCTTTTCCGCCAGCAGCATCGTTACCGCCAGATTCGCATGGGCCGGGGCAAACTCGGGGTCGTGCCGCAGCGCCTCACGGGACGCATTCCCCGACCCGATGAAGTCCCTCCGCCCCAAATCCTGATAGGCTTCCAGAAGACAGCGCACCGCCCGGACCGCGGAATGAACGCCCGAATTGTTGAGAAGTGCGCGCTGAACCGTTCCGTAAATCGAGCCCGTATCCGGGTCCGTCTCGAACAGCCAGTCGAGCGCCGCCAGGGCGCCGGTCCGGTTTCCGGTCCAGGCCAGTTCCAGCGCCAGGTCGGACACGGCGTTCAACTTTTCCTCTGTGTCCACGTTGTTCAGGCGTTTCCACTCAACAGGCCCGGTCGCGCCGCGCGTGACCCGGTAAACCAGGATGTGTTCGATGCCGCGAAATTCCGTTCGCTTGAAGGACAGCCCGAGCCCGTTTAACGCCTGCTCAAACTCGCGGTTTGGCCCGGAATCAAAATAGGGTGTCTGCAGTGCCGCCCAAACCACCGGTTCTTTGTCCACACCGGGTTGGCCGCAGCGGTCGAGATAGAATCCCGTCAGGCCCGCCAGGGTCTGAACGGATTCGGCGGACGCAATGGCCAAGTCCGACGGGCCGAGGTTGTACCGGAAGACATCGCGCCAGATGCTGACCCGCACGAGGACGAGGTCCTGCGGTTTGGCCTGCTTCCGCACCAGCGCCGCCGCCGACCGGTAGTCCGTTCGCTGCGGTCCAGGCTGAAGCATGACCCACTGGAAACCGATGAGCGCGGCAACCGTTAGCGCGGCAACCGCGGCCTTCCAGGTTCTCTCCGCTTCCTGGACCGCGCCGCCGAGCATCAAATACAGTGCCAGACTGCTGTGCAGCGTGTAACGCGGGAAGATGCAGGGCCGCCAGGCCAGCGACAGGAGATAAAGCAGCACCGCCGGAACAAGCATCCACGCCGCGAGGAACGCAAAGACCTGAAACGCGTCTCGGTCGGTCCCGCGGCCTTTCCATCGGGTCCATCCCAGCCAAATGCAGCCGCCGAGCAGGATTGCCGCAAGCGCCCAATCAAGAATCCCGCGCAAGGGTGCCGCCGCCCAGTAGTCCGACAGCCGCAACTGGTAAGAAAAGCTCACCACGTCGTCGGAGAACAGGTCCCCGAGGAATTCGCCGAATCCCGGCATCTTCAGCCACGACGAGGTGGTCTGGGGGGACCAGAACCGGACCCGGCTCAGATACACGACCGAGGGGAGCGCCACCAGGCAGGCCAGCCCCGCCCACGCCGCAGCGCGCTTCACGGGCCGCAGGCAGAAGGCTGCCATGTACAGTCCCTCCACAACGACCACCAGCACCGCGAACGGATGGGTCCACAACAGCAGCAGATTCCCCAGGAGATGGGCAGCCCACCACCGCTTCCTCCAGGAGCGCACAAGGCGCATGAAGGTCCATGCGGAAAACAGCGCAAGCAGCAGCATGACCACATACATGCGGATTCCCTGCGCGTGATGGACATGAACGGGAGAAACCGCGGCGCACAGCGCCGCCGCAAGCCCCGCGCGCTTTCCGAAGAGGTCGCACCCAAACCGGCAAAGCAGGACTATGCCCGCGAGGCCAATGGCAATGGACATCAGCCGGAGGCTGTATACGGACGCGGACACATGGTGCCACCAAAGATACTCAAGCGTGTAGTAGAGGGGAAGCGTGGCCGGGTCCAGCGTGCGGTTCGCCACAAGGAACTTCCAAAGCGACGGCGCGTCCAGATAGGTCAGGCTCGTGAATTCATCCCACCAGGCCGACTCCTCCCCAAGCCGGAAGAGGCGCAAAGCCAAGCCCAGCACCAAAATCGCGGCGAGTGTCGCCGCCGTCAGGATTGGCCCGGGGTCTTGGCGCCGTTCCGTGGATGTTTCTTCAGGATGCTCCAGCATCACACTGTCTTTCGGGGAATGCGCCGATTCTACCGGCGCGGAGTCAATTGCCGCAACCCGTTGGTTCGCATGCCATGCTTTGTGGGTCCACACTGGGAATGATATACTTTTTCGCATGAATTGGGCATGCCGCGAGATTGGCGTCCGCTTGTGCGCGGGGCGGGTGGAGGGGTGGCAATGGGCGATTCCCACCGTTTCGAGCCCCTCCGCCGGGAATGGCCGGCGGAGGACCGTTCTTCCGGCACCAGAGCGCATGCGTCATCTTGAACCGCACGCTTACAGGCGGGATAGAGCATGAACGCCCCCATTGAGCCGCTCATGCCCGAAACGCTGAATCACTCCATGCCCGATGCGCCGGCCGGCAGCGGGGCGGCGGTTCCCGCGAGCCGTTTCTGGGTGCGCCGCATTGAAAGTCCCGCGGGCGTTGGCGTGCTTGAAGCCGTATCGCTCGCCTACATCGGCATTCCGGTCCTCATTTTCTTCTTTGGCTGGCTGCGCCTTCCCCTTGCCCTGGTCTTGGGAACCGCCCTTGTGTTCCTGCTTGCACACAGCGCCCTTCGCGCTGTGGCATGGGCCCGTGATGCCTATGCGGGGGTTCCTCCGCCGGATGCGGCCATGGACAACGAGTCCCTCGCATTTCGCGCGCTGCTGCTGCCGGGCATCGTCGCCTTCGCCGTGTTGTGCACCGGCGTGGGCGGATTTACGTTCCAATTCACGGACTACTGGTACCACGACGGCATCATGCGCATGCTTATTGATCAGCCGTGGCCCCCGGGCATCACCGTGGACGCCCCAACCCCCAATCTGCAGATGTCTTTGGTCTATTATTATGCGAACTACCTGCCCGGCGCGCTGGTCGGCCGTGCGCTGGGCTGGGATGCGGCCCGCGCCTTCGCCTATCTGTGGAACACCCTCGGCACGCTGCTCGCAGTGATTTGGTTCATGCGGCTGGTCGGCACCTTTCGTTTGCGCTACGCCCTGCTCTTCCTGCTGTTCGGCGGCGTGGACGTCATTGGCTACGTTTTCACCGCCCCGCTGCCCGACGGGACGGGCATCACCTGGCTCGATTACCTTACCGGCACCTTCTGGTGGTCCACCGGGCGCGGCTGGATGGCGCATTGGTCGGCCAACTATTCGCTGCTCAGCCCGGAAGGCCATTCCATCATGGGAACGGTCTTCTACCGTTTCTACGGCATGCTCTCGTATCTCTTTGACGGGCCGTGGCATGTGCTGCCCTCCTGGGTGCTGCTGCTGGTTGTTTTGCACGACGCCATCCGGCGCAGGACCGTCGAACGGCTGTTCTTCCTGACCTCCCTGCTGCCGCTGTGTTCCATCTTTGTAACGGTGGGCACGGTTCCGGTTCTCCTGGTGGCGACGCTGCATGTGCGCGGCAGGAAACTGCTGACCCTGGGGAATGTGGTTGCCGGCCCTGCGATAGTCCTCGTGTTTATGCTGTGGTATCTTGGCATCGAATGCAGAATTCCAAACGACTGGGTTTGGAATTTTGTTGATGTCAACCGCGCCTGGGGCTACCTGTTTCTGTATTACTTTTGCGGGTTTGTCCTGTATGCCCTCGTGGCGCCGACCATGCGCGGCAACGGTTACCGGCCCGGACGTCTCTGGTTTTACGGGGCCGTCGCCGTGTTTCTGCTTGCGCCATGGTACCGGCTGGGTCTTTTCAACGACCTTACCACCAAGGTGGTGATTCCCAGCCAGCTTGTCTTTCTGGTCTGCCTGGCCACGGCGCTGCGAAACCCGGAGGGGAAGGCGGCCAGGCTGCGCCGGGGGCTGCTGGCGGCCTCGCTTGCCGTCGGGTCGCTGTCGAGCCTGGGCATAGTCTACCGGGCCATGGATTTTGGATTCTCCTTTGCGCCGACACAGATGGAGCGTGTCCCGTACTTTGCCGACATGATCAGCCAGGAATACGAGGACAACAGGGGTGTGTTCGACAAGCCCATGTGCCACCAGGACACGTTCTTTTGGAAGCACCTTGCGCGGCCTGCCGCGTACCTGCGCAGTCCCGAGAACAAGCCGGCGCTGGTCTACGATTTTCGCGACCCCGCGAACCAGGCCGGCGGGTGGCGCTACTGCGACCATGAGCACCGCATGACCGATGACGGGCTGGTGATTGAAACGCCGGGCAACACCGCGCTGGTCATGTGCGAGGGCTTGAACCTGGACACGCGGGCCATCGGCTCCGTGCTCATTGACAACACCGTTGTGGATGAGAAGGGCAACACGCCCGATTACGAGATCGGGTTCCAGTGGGCCAATGCGGACGATATCCGGAAGGCCCAATCGGACTGGCCCTTTCACCGCTGGCGGTACATCGCCGCCTATCCGCGCGGCAAGCACCTTTCCTCCAATTCCTTCTGGCGCGGCCAGGTCAACGCAATTTCGCTGTATCTTAAGGTGAACGGGGACCCGGAGAAACAGTACACCGTGACCCTGCGCAGCCTGACCTTTCTTCAGCGGTAAGGGATGAGCGGCCACCGGACGCCGCGCGAAAGGGACGGACGTGAATCAGCACAGCCAGTCAGGCCAGAGCCCTGTCATCCATACCGTTCGCCCCGTCCTTTGAGGGTATAACGGCCTGCATGCTATCATCTGTTTCTCTAAATGACGCCCGCATTTCCGCGCGTTTGACCAGAGTAACACATGGAGATGTGCCATGCGCGCAGTATTCTACGATTTTGCCGACGGTTCGCTGGGCATCCAGTACCTGGCGGCCGTCCTTAATCAGGCCGGGCATGAGGCGCTTGTCTATTATGACGCTTCACTTTCCCGGGAATATGTCGCGCAGGCGCTTCCTTTTCAGGGGGTGTTCAGCATCAACAGGGACGCGGTTTGCCGCGAGATCATGGCGCTCAAGCCGGATTTGATCGGCTTCTCCATGAACTCCTTCAGTTATGCCGAGAACCTCTCGCTGATAAAGAGGCTCAAGCGGGCGTATCCCGAAGCGGTTGTGGTTTGCGGCGGGGTTCACGTCACGATGCTGCCGCAGGTGGTCTTGAAGAATCCTGAAATCAACTTCATCGTGGTGGGCGAGGGGGAATTGGCAGTGGCACGGCTGGCAAACGCCCTTTCTGAGTCCTCTCTGGACGCGGTTCAGGCAATGCCGCCTGAGATGCTTCCGGGAGTGTGGAACATGCGGCAGGGCACGGTCATTGATCGCGGGGCTGGCCCGCTGGTGACAGACCTCGACACGCTGCCTTTTCCGGAAAAGTCGCCGTACCAGCAAGCGAACCGCGTCTTCAACAGGGTGTATTTGACTGCCGCGAGCCGGGGCTGTCTTTACAAATGCACCTACTGTGATTCGGCCTCGACCATGGCGCTGTACCGCCAGTGCGGGGCGAATTTCTACCGGGTGCGCAGCGTGGAAAACGTGATTGCGGAACTTCGCACGGCGCGTGAGCGGTATCAGACCCGCTGGATCGAGTTCTTCGACGACGTGTTTGGAGCGAATCTTGCGTGGCTGCGCGAGTTTAGCAGCGCATACCGGAAGGAAATCGGGCTGCCCTACGGCATCCAGACGAGCCCGCTTCTCCTTGATGAGGAGCGCATCAGGCTGCTGGCCGAAAGCGGCTGCGCGACACTCGAGGTTGGGCTTCAGAGCGCGAATGAAGAAGTCCGCGGAACGCTTCTGAACCGTCACGAGAAGAACGACAAGGTTCGGGAAGTCGTGACCCAGGCGCGCGCCGCGGGGATATTTGTCGGATTGGATTTCATTGTGAACCTTCCCGGGGAAACCCCGGGACATCTTTCCGAGATTCTCGAGTTCATCCGGCAGTCACGCCCGCAGCATGTGTACCTTTCTTATCTGACCTACCTTCCGGGAACGGCCATTCTGGCGAAGGCGCTGCAGGAGGGCGTTGTCTCGCCGGAGGATCTGCACCGAATCGAGAACGGCGAAGTGTCCAGGAATTACCGCCTGCCAAAGAACCAGCGCCTGCAATACAAGATCCTTCCCTATCATGCGCTGCTTGGCCGGACCCTTCCGCCCGCGCTGTCCCGTCAACTCAGCCGCGTGATCGAGTTGCCGGGTGTTCGCGCGGTCTTTGGGCTCATTGCAGGCCCCTTTGTGTATTTGGTTTATCTCTGGATGGCCCTGTTTGACCGGCGGGGGTACTACTCGCGCAGTCAGATTGCGCGCGTCCTTCATTCCGCACGGTCGGTCATCCGGCACAAACTGCGGGGTGGTCCCCTGTCTGTTTCCGCTGACCGCATTTCGGGCGCGCCGCCCGCGCGTTAGGATGCGGCCGGCCCGCCACAGGCGCTGCGGTCCGGTCAAGCCGGGGCCGCAATCGTCTCTGGGGCCATTCCCGCCCGGATGCAGAATACAAACGGCACGTATATGCCATTGAGATCCATTTGGGCGATTAGGGTTTGCGCTTCCGGGTTGTCCGGGGAGCCGTCCGTTCTTGGATGATACAGGGCTTTCAAGAGCGGCCCAAACCGCTTGAAATAGCCGGTTCTGTCAAACGCCACGGCTCGCGCAAAAGAGCCTTTGCCGGCCTCCGGGTCCCCGTTCTCATATGCGGCCACCGCGGCGGCGAAATACCCAAAGGCATACTCCGGGTCCAGATGAATGCTGCGCTGTGCGGCCCGGGCCGCCAAGGAACTCTCGCCCTCGTCGCACAGGAGCAGCGCCAGAAAGGCATAGTACCACCTGGTGCGCGGCCACTCGCTGTCCACGGCCCTGCGCAGTCCCTTGAGCGCCCTGTCATATTCGGCCGGGTTGGCTTTCGAGAATCCCATGTCGTCCATCATGCCGGGGTAATCGGCAAAGGTTCCCTCCAGGCGGCAGACCGGGTTTGCGCCTTGGGGCGTGTGCGGGGCGCGTTCGATGCGGTAGACCTGGAGCCCGTTCATTCCCGGAAAATCGGCGCGTGTGAAAGCGAGTCCGTGCAGGGCGAGGCACTCCTCAAAGTCCTTGAGCGGCGGCATGGAATAAATGAAAGGCTCCAGCACGGCCCATACGGCAGGGGGGGGGGAGGGGCCGGACAACGCGTGAACAGTCTTCTCGACCAGCGATTGGAGGGTGTGCGCGGGAACGACAGCCGGGTCGGGAGCCGTCCTCTGCGAGGGGATCCACCTGGCATTGTAGCGGTAGATGTCCCGCGTGTACACGTTGCCCTTGGCAAGCACGATGTCCTGCGGCGACGCCTGCCCCCGTATCAGCGCAATTGCCGACCGCCAGTCCGTCCGCGTGTCGGCGGGCAGGGCCAACGACAACTGGTAGCCGTACAGGACGAGCACGACCGCCAGCAACGCCTTCCGCGCCGCGGCGTGACGAACACTGAAGACGGCGCCGCCCGCAATGGCATACAGCGCAAACGAAGAGTAGCAGGTGTAGCGGGGCATCAGCATGGGGCGATAGACCCATGATCCCAGGAAGAGCAGCAGCGGCGGCAGAAAGGACATGATCAACAGGAAGAACTCAGGGCGGCCGGCACAGTCCGCGAAACTGAAAGGGGACTGCCGCCGCTGAAAGAGGCGGAGCAGCGCCCAAACGGCGCACACGCCAAAGAACAGGGCCATCGCGGCGTCGAAGAGGCCGTGCCATGCGTCAAACGCCTGTTGCATGTGCGGCGGCATAAAGGGCCATGTCTGGCCCTGAAACACGAAGGGGTCGGTGGTTCTGGCCGCATCGTCACCGACCAGATCAAAGACCAGATCCCGGAGACCGGGAAGGCTTCTGTAGAAATCCTCGCCGACGTCGGACACCCCGGACAGGGAAACCCCCAGCCAGATGAGGGGTGACAGGGCAATCGCACACTGCGCGGCGCCCCAGATCGCGACCCGTTTGAACCGGGACCTGAGATGGAAGGCCATGAAGCAGCATTCGGCCGCCACCGGGATGACAAGGATCAGTTCGATCCACACAAGGCAGAAATTGGCGAGGGTGTTTAAAATCCACCATCCCGCACGGTCCGAACGCATTGCCTTCACAAGCGACAACATTGAGACTATCGCACACAGCCCGATCAGGACATTGAAACGGATGTCCTGGGAAGTCCAAATGTGAACGGGAGAAAGCGCCACGAGCAGCGCGGCAAAAAGGCCCCCGCGCCTGCCGTACATTTCTTTGCCCAGAAGGTACACCAGCGGGATGCAGACAATTCCGGCGGCCACCTGTTCCATCCGTATCCCGAAAGGACTTGCCGTGCCGGCCAGCCGTGCGCAGCCGTAGTGGAACAGAAAGGACAGGGGCATGGTGTCGGGCGCAAAGAATCCATAAGCTGACAGACAGCCGCCCCAGGTCGGGCTCGAAATCCCGGTCATTGTCAAGAATTCATCCAGCCAGTAGCTCTGGTCCGGGAGGCGGTAAAGGCGCAGGGCCAAGCCCAAACCCACGATTCCCGCCAGTATCCACGGCGCGGCATTCCGCCGACAAGGCGTCTCCGTTGATTCAGATCCGCATGCGGTCCGTGCGAAGACCGCAGGGTTGTGTCCCGGCCGAATGTTCCGCCAAGGAAGATACCTCACCTGTCCGGTCTCCTTTTCCCAATTTCCCGCAGATGACAAGAGGCGCCCTTTTCGGCGATGGAGACCCGGACGGGAATTCCGCGCCTGAAATGGCAGAGCGCATGAACACTATCGGGCGCCAAGTTCACGCCTGGAGGGTTCCCTGTTCCGGGAACTTGAAATCTGCCCGCTAAAGAGCCTTGCGGACCGCTTCTTATAGGATAACAAAGGCATGAACAACTTTTAAATCGAACGCCCGGCCCCAAGGGGGCGAACGCATCTGGTTCTGCAAGAGTCCAGAATTTCGGCCTTGCCGCAGTTTCACCACTTGCGGTGACAACCATGCCTTTCGCCCGCGCTCGTCATCGTCATCGAAGGCTGCGGATGCATCCTTATGCCTCCAAGAAGCGCCTGTGTGCCGGGAAGGCTGTATCCTCAAGAGCCATAACAGCAGATGCCGGGCGATGGGAGCCGTGACGATGACGAGCACGAGCGCGAAATGGGCCGGAAAGGTGGAATCTTATGAATTCTCACCGGTAGATCGGGCGGATTAACTGGGATTTAGAGGCGTTTGCCCGCCCCACAGTGCCCCATCACTGGAGGGGCTTTGTCGCCGGGCGATCATGATTCCCGGCGGTGCGCGGGTGGGCGTGGCAATAATACAACGATCTTCGCTACCATGGTGCTGTGAAGAATTAAGGTTTATCGGCGTCCAGGCGCCGTCGGCCTGCCAGTGTTTGCGCCGCTTTGGCCCGCGCACGGCAGGAGTAGAGCGGTTTGTCCACAAGACGCATGCAGGCCGTCGGCCAGTATGCATGCGGACATCCCGGTATCCGCGGCGGGGCGGTCGGATGAACGGAGGATGACCGATGGGTGACTCAAGCGACAGGAAAGGGCGATTGGGGCGCGGCGCTCTGGGACTGCTCTTCGTTTGCGATTCCGAGGCGGACACCCGCGCAATTGCCTGCGGGCTGAAGGGATCAGACGGAGTCCCGGAATGGGCAAGGGTGGACAATGCGGATGACCTGCGGGGGGTGCTTGCCCGGAAAGCGTGGGATG
Source organism: uncultured bacterium (assembly GCA_937923585.1). Classification (GTDB taxonomy): domain Bacteria; phylum Hydrogenedentota; class Hydrogenedentia; order Hydrogenedentales; family CAITNO01; genus CAITNO01. The sequence goes on along the minus strand of CALDSM010000742.1, from coordinate 10,143 downwards.
CGGTGCTCTATTGTCCGCCGGCGCGCCGTCTTTCCGCAACTGCCGCGCTCGCACTGGTCAAGAAGTGTGATGCTGACCTGCCTTTCATCCTTGTCACTGAGGCCGCTGACGAAGAACTCGCGCTGCAGGCCGTGCAGTCCGGCGCAAGCGACTGTCTGGCAAAGGGCCAGCCTGCGCGGCTGTCCTTCACTATCGAACGGGAGGTGCGGGGGGCGGAGGCGCGCAGAGCCCTGAGAGGCGCCGCGGCTGAGCGGGACCTGCTCGCCCAGCAACGGCAGCTTGCGCTGGACGCGGCGCACATGGGCTGGTGGCACTATGACCCTGCAACCCGAATCTCAACCTGGGACGACCGATACAAGGAGATATTCGGCGTCTCCGGGCATGAGAGCCCCAACGAGGAGATTCTGGCGCGGCTGCACCCGGATGATCTCCCCCGCGTGTGGGCCGCGGTCGAAGCGGCGCTGAACCCGGCCGATCCCCGGCCCTATGCCGCCGAATACCGGGTGAACATTCCCGGAGACGGCACGCGGTGGGTGGAGGCGCGCGGCGTGGCCGCGTTCGAGGGGGAGGGGACGGAACGGCATGCCGTGAGTTTCGTCGGCACCGTGCTGGACATCACCGACCGCAAGTCGGCGGAGGAAAGGCTGCGGGAAAGCGAGGCCCGGTACCGCACGCTCTTTGACGAAGCCACCCAGGGGATCGCGCTGGCCGACGTGGAAACGGGCGAGATGCTCGAATGCAACCGCGCCTTCGCGGAGCTGACCGGCTATGAGCGCGCCGAAATCATCGGCAGGCCGCAGGCCCTGCTGCACCGGACGAAGGACGTGGAGGCGGGGCTCTCGCGCAGTTTTGTCGAGCACCGGGACGAAAAGAGGGGGGCCGTGATTGCCAACGAACTGGTCACCAAGTCCGGAGAGGTCCGGCAGGTCGAGATCAAGGCCAACATGGTGGACGTGGGCGGCCGCACCGTGCTCCAGGGCTTCTTTCAGGATGTGACCGAGGAGCAGCGCCATCACCGTGAACGGGAGACCACGGTAAGGCTGCTCCGCCTGCTGAACGGGCAGAGCGGGATTCGGGAACTGGTTCACGATCTGACGGAACTCCTGCGGGAGTGGACGGGCTGTGAGGCCGTGGGGGTCCGCCTTCAGGACGGGGATGACTACCCCTATTTTGAGACCCATGGTTTCCCGATGGAATTCGTGGAGTTGGAGAACCATTTGTGCGCACGGAACGGGTCCGGGGAGGTGGTTCTGGACAACAGCGGCAACCCGCTGCTGGAATGCACGTGCGGCGGCATCCTGCGCGGCCGGTTTGACACCTCGCGCCCGTATATCACCCCCAAGGGCAGCTTCTGGACCAACTCAACAAGCAGGCTGGTTGCCACCCTGACCGAGGCCGAGGTCCCCGAACACGCGCGGGGCCGGTGCGTCAGGTTCGGCTATGAGTCCATTGCCCTGATTCCGCTGGGCATCGGCGGCAGGATTATAGGACTACTGCAGTTGAATGACCATGCCGAAGGGCGTTTTACGCCCGATTTGATTGCCTTTCTGGAAAACGCCGCCGACCAGTTTGCCATCGCGCTTGCGCAGCGGCAGGCGCAGAAGGCGTCGCGCGAAAGCGAGGAGCATTACCGGTCGCTTTTCGCCAACATGATCAACGGCTTTGCCTACTGCCGGATGCTCTTCGACGGGGACGGCCGTCCGGACGATTTTGTGTTCATCGAGGTCAACGCCGCGTTCGAGAAGCAGACTGGGCTGAAGGATGTGCAGGGGAAGCGGGTGTCCGAGGTCATTCCCGGGCTGCGCGAGATGGACCCCGAACTGCTGGAAATCTACGGCAGTGTCGCCCTGACAGGCATTCCCAGGCGGTTTGAGCGGTTTGTGGAAGCGATGCACCTGTGGTTTGACATTTCCGTGTACAGCCCCGCAAAGGAGCACTTCGTCGCCATCTTTGAAATGGTCACCGAGCGCAAGCAGGCGGAGGAAAGGCTCCGCAAGAGTGAGGAGCGCTACCGCGCGCTGGTCGAGTCGGCGCCGGACGCCATCGTGGTTTACCGCGACAACGAGATTCTCTACGCCAACGAGGTCGCGGTGGATCTGTGCGGGATGGGGTCGCTGGCAGAGCTGATGACGCACCCCATCCTGGACGTGGTTCACCCCGAAGAGCGCGCCGGTGTCGCGGAGCGAATGCGGCGGGGCATGCAGGGGGAGTACCTGCCGCGTCGCGAGACGAGGCTGATCAAGCCCGACGGTACGGAGGTTCCCGTGGAGACGGTGGGCCGGATGGTGGACTATCAGGGCGCGCCTGCCGTGCAGGTATTTGTGCATGACATCACGGGACGCAGGCAGGCTGAAAACGAACTTCGCAAGCTGTCCATGGCGGTAAACCAGAGCCCGGCTTCGGTGGTGATAACGGACACCAGGGGAAACATGGAGTATGTCAACCCCAAGTTCACCGAGGTTACCGGCTACTCCAGGGATGAGGTGCTGGGCGGGAACCCGCGCATGCTCAAGTCCGGCGAGACGCCCCGGCAGGAGTACGCGGCGCTGTGGCGGACCATCACAGAGGGCGGCGAGTGGCGCGGGGAGTTCCATAACAGGAAGAAGGACGGTTCGCTGTTCTGGGAGCGGGCCTTCATTTCGCCGATCCGCGACGCCGCCGGAGCCATAACCCACTTCCTCGGGGTCAAGGAAGACATCACGCAGCAGAAGATCATCGAGGAGCAGTACCGCCAGGCGCAGAAGATGGAGGCCGTGGGGCAGCTGGCCGGCGGAGTGGCGCACGATTTCAACAACATGCTCCAGACAATCATGGGTTACGGCCAAATGCTGCTGTCCGAACTGCCCGCCCAAGACAGGTGCCATGAATTCGCCGGGGAGATTGTCGAGGCCGCGGACCGCGCCGGGGGGCTCACGCGCCAGCTTCTGGCCTTCAGCCGCCGTCAGGTTCTGGAAATGCGGGACCTGGACTTGAACAGGGTGGTCGAGGACGTGACGAAGATGATCAAAAGGCTCATCGGCGAAAACATCCGCCTCAGCGTGGTGCCGGGACAGCGCATGGGCACCATTCACGCCGACTGCGGCCAGATGGAACAGGTGCTGATCAATCTTTGCGTCAACGCCCGCGACGCGATGCCGGACGGGGGCGTGATTACCGTTGAAACGGAAAACGTCGTGATGGACGCCGAATATTGCGACACACACTCCTGGGCAACCCCGGGCCGGTACGTCCTGCTCAGCGTGACCGACACCGGCTGCGGCATGGACGCCCGGACGCAGGAGCGCATCTTTGAGCCGTTCTTCACGACGAAGGAGCTGGGCAAGGGGACCGGGCTGGGCCTGGCCACGGTGTACGGCATCGTGCGCCAGCACCAGGGCATGATTCAGGTCTACAGCGAAGTGGGCCGGGGAACCGCGTTCAAGGTGTACCTGCCGAGTTTTGAGCGGCCCGCCTCAACGGTGGGCACCAAGGTTGTCGGCCGCGCGAGGGGCGGCGCGGAGACCATTCTTATCGCCGAGGACGACGAGGCGCTGCGCAGGCTCATGGAGCGCATTCTCGGGCAGGCCGGCTACACCGTCCTGTCGGCGGCCAACGGAGAGGAGGCGCTTGATCTCTTCGGGCGGCATGCCGACGACATTGCCCTGTGCATACTGGACGTCATCATGCCGAAGATGAGCGGAAAGGCCGTCCATGACGCGCTGTGCCAGCAGCATCCGCGCCTTCGCTTTCTCTTCTCCAGTGGGTACAGCACCAACGCGATTCACACGGGATTCGTCCTGAACAAGGACATTGAGCTCATCCAGAAGCCTTATGCGCCGGACGCGCTGCTGCGCAAGGTGCGTCAAATTCTGGACGCACCCCCGAAGGCGGAGGACTGCGGCTGAGAGACGGACGCGGGGGCTCGCCGCGGCTACAAAACCTCCTCCTCCGCGGTCTCCGAGGATTCCTCATCCGCGACACCGGGGGTGACGGCGTAGGCGGCCAGAATCCGGTCAATCTTGCGCATTTTGAACGGCAGGAACGGGACGTTGTTGATGCGGGCCAGCACCCGGTTGCCCTGGGCGGTGCGCACCTCGACATCTCCGGCAAACAGCACGAACAGCTCGAAGAAGTCGCGGTAGGTCGCCTTGACGCCCTTGGCGCCGCGCCCCAGCGAGTTGCTTCCGCGGAACACCGCGTAATGCTCAATCTCGTTCTGGGTGAACACCCATTTGTCATTGATGCGTGCGCCGATGAGCACTATGGCGTAGACGACCACGAGGAAGATGCTGGTGATCATTCCGAACTCGGGGGAATACTGCGGCTTGAGCTGCCCGAAGAAACGGCCGATCTGGTCAAACACCACGAACCCCTTCGCGTCGCGCAGCCACAGCACGCAGAAGGACAGCGCGGAAATGACAATCACCCAAAACACCGCCATGTTGCGGTTCACGTCCACCCCCATGGTCAGCAGCACCACCACCGCGGTGATGATGTAGATCCATGCCTCGACGGAATGCGGCGGAGCGGTGAGTTTGCAGGTGAACCAGAACACAAGTCCCAGCACGAGCAGCGGCCAGACATAGATGAGCGGAGGATATGAATAGAGCACGACGCGCTCGTCGGCCGGCTTCTTCGGGATCACCCTGTCCGGTGCCGGTTTCGCCGCCGCTGCGTGCTGTCCGGCGGCCTCCCCGGTGGATGTCGCTGATTCAGGCAGATTCGAGTCCATGCCAGGCACCTCCTCATTCCATTGGTTGGCGGTTTCCCTTGCGGCCGATGCCGCTCAGGGAGAGTATATCCCGCCGGACGCGCAATTCCAAGGCCGCCGCCCGGTTTGCCGGGCTATTCGTTCGGGCCGCGCTCCCGTTTCAGGAGATCGCGGATCTCGGCAAGAAGCTCCTGATCCTTTGTGGGGGCCGGAGGGGCGGCCTCCTCTTCCTGTTTGCTGCGCATGAGCCATCCCACGAGCTTCACCATGAAGATGAACAGCACGAGCGTCACGAGCAGGAAACTCACGATGTCGCCAATGAACAGGCCGTAGGGAATCTCCTTTTCGCCCAGGGAGAGCTTCCAGTCCAGATAACCCTGCTTGCCGGGGAGGATCAGGCTTACGGCGGGCATTACGATGTTCTTGACGAAGGAATCGAGGAGTTTGCCGAAGGCCGCCCCGATTACGACACCCATGGCGAGGTCCACGAGGTTGCCCTTGAAGGCAAAACTCTTGAACTCGTTGACGAAGGAAAGGGCCTGCCTGGTGGTTCCCGCTCCCACCTTACTGAGTCGGTTCATTGTTGTGTTCTCCTGCGTTGTGCGTAACATGCGGCTTACTGCTCAACAAGGGCAAACACTTCCATAACCCATTATGTGCCCGTTGGCCGGTTGGGTGCAAGGCCTTTCCCCGCGGGGCAATCGCATTAAACCGCGGCGCACCCGCAAACCCATGTGCGGCGCAAGAGCATGCCGATGAAGATGCTGGTATCCACATATTACTGTAGTGACGACATGTTTGAAGGCCCACTTTGAAGGGGGATTTAGGGGGGTGTTGGGGACTGGTCCGGGACTCCACATCCCCCTGCCCCGCCCACGGCGGGGCGTCCCCCTTCAAAGGGGGACTTAAAGACAGGTGCCCCATCGGGTGTGATGCGCTCCACCGGTGCGTTTCGTGGCGCTTCGCGCCACTTCACGGCACCCTACAGCGCGAACCTCCGCCCCTCGTCGAGCATGGCGAGGTAGTTGTCCAGCGGGATGTAATTGGCGACGCTGTTGCCGGTGCCGAGGCAGTAGCCGCCGCCGGGCATGCAGATTTCCAGGGTCTCGCGGGTACGCCTGCGCACATCCGCTTCGGATGAGCGGCAGAGGAAGTCCACGTCAATGCCGCCGAGCAGCGCGACGCGCTGCCCGTAGGTGTGTTTCACCTCGGTCACGCGCTCGATGGTGTCCTCGAAGGAGTGCTTGGCGTCCATGCCGACGCTGTCAATGAGGTCGTCCATGATCAGCGCGAGGTTGCCGCAGGAATGGAGCAGGTAGGGCCGCCCTGCCCGGTGGGCGATGTTGGCCATGCGCCGGTGGCCGGGGAGCACGAACTCGCGCAGATCCGCGGGGCTCATGAGCGGGCCGCCCTTGTAGCCCATGTCGTCGCTGCCCCAGAGCGCCTTCACACAGTCGAACTGGACCATCAGTTCCGCGGCCTTGATGTTGATCTCCAGCACGCGGTCGAAAATGCCCTTGATCAGGTCGCGCTTCTCATACAGCGCCTCGCAGAAGGTGGTGTAGCCCATGAGCCAGGTGATGTGCTCGCAGAAATGGCCGAAGCCGCCGCCGGCCAGGATACACATGCCCTCGGGCAGGTTCTTGTCGTACCACTCCAGCGCCTCGGCCCGGACTTGGCTGGGATCGGGCCACGGGTACTTCTCAAACTCCTCCCAGGTGGTAATGGGACCGACGTTCTCGTCGAGATAGGCGCGACCGCCGTCGCGGGCCAATTCGGCCGTGTCGTCGGCCTGGTGGTAGACCATCGGCATGTCTATGTTCTCGGCGCCGCAGCGCAGGAAGTCATAGCCGAGAAAGGCATGGACGGCCATGAGCCGTTTCTTGGCATAATGCGGATCGGCACGGTCCAGGTCCGCCCCCACGCCGTAGCGGTCGCACACGGCCTGCTGAATCTCCGGGTCGAGAAACAGTTCGATGTTGTGCACGCGCTGCGGCTCGTCCAGTCGGGTGATGCTGTTTAGCAGGCCCTTCCAATCGGGTTCTATGTCAATGCTGAAGGGTGAGGGAAGCGGCATGTCGTTGCTCCTGGAAAGGTTGCCGTGACGTTGCGCAGCCGCAGGTCAATGGGTTAGGCTCGACTTGACCGAATCCACCGCCCCCTCCACGACCTTCTGGGCGCCTTCGATTATTTTCGTGCCGGACACCGTTTCGGAAGGCGCGGCGGGCGAGCTTGCATCGGGAATGGGATCGCCCGCGGAGCACGGCCGGATGCGGATGTTGCGGTAGGTGATGTCACTGCCGTGGTCCTGGAGCGCGATTTGCCCTTCGAGCGGAAGCTGGGCGTAGGGGGTGGCGAACTTGCCGACGGGTGCGGTCAACTGGGCGAAGTCGGTGTCAATGACGCGCCAGCCGTTGACGGTCACGGTGATCCTCGTGCCGCGCGTGGAGATGTCGTAGGAGTTCCATTCGCCGACGGGCCGGGCCATGTTGAACATGGGTGTCACCACGTCGTAGATGGCGCCGGTGCCGGTCTTGCTCGCCGGCCAGCCGTAGTCGCCGACGACCTGCACCTCGAAGCCGCGGAGGGCAGACTCGCCCTTGGGCACATGCAGGAACACGCCGCTGTTGCCGTGCATCTGCGGGCTGAGAATGGCGAAGGGGAGCATGGACCACCAGGGCGTCTCGCCCAGCTTGAATTCCAGATGCAGGTCGAAATCGCCGTAGGTTCCGCCGGTGTAGGTGGCGTACTTGAGGCTGACGGCGGGCTTGGCGGCGCCCGGAATGTGCAAGAGCGCGCCGTTCTGTATTTCAAAGGTCTGCGTGCCCGCGAGGTCTTTCCATTGCTGGATGTTCCCGGCGCTGAGCAGATCCTCCCAGCCGGCGCCTTCGGGGGCGGGGGTGACTTTGCCGGCCGGTCTTGGTTTCCATGGCTCAAAATGGCCGACGGCCGCGACCAGGTAGCAGATGCCCGCCAGCATCAGAATCGGGGCCAGCACCAGTCTGAGCGGAAAGGTAATCAGTTTCATCGCGGCAATCTCCCAGTTTGGGCGAGAATATACACCCTTGCGGGACGGTGCTGCATCATCCTGCGCATTTCAGGTCCGCATCAAGGGCGTATGATTTGCCCGCTTCGGCGGCGAACCCGGCTGTCGTGCCGCCGCAGCGCACCGCACAGCGGCCGCCTGCCTTGGACCGAATCGCGGCGGAAACCAGCTTCCCGTCCCTCCATGCGATGTCCACCTCGAATGCGCCGCGGGCGCACAGGCCCTTCACGCGGCCGTTTGGCCATGCGGCGGGCAGCGCGGGCAGCAGTTCAATCTCGCCGTTCTGGCTTTGCAGCAGCATTTCGGCGACGGCGGCCGCGGCGCCGAAGTTGCCGTCAATCTGGAACGGCGGATGGATGTCGAACAAGTTGGCGCTGGTGCATTTCGCGAACAGTGCCTGGAGGTTTTCCCAGGCCTTGTCGCCCTCGGCCAGCCGCGCCCAGAAGTTGATGATCCATGCGCGGCTCCAGCCGGTGTGCCCGCCGCCGTTGGCCAGCCGCCGCTCCAGCGACACGCGCGCCGCCTTGGCCAAATCGGGCGTGCCGCGCAGCGTGAACTGGTGGCCGGGATGCAGTCCGAACAGGTGCGACATGTGCCGGTGGCCCGGTTCGGGCTCGTCGTAGTCCTCCATCCATTCCTGCAACTGGCCGTGTTTGCCAATCTGCGGCGGCACGAGTTTGTCTTTCGCGCGGGCGACTTCCGCACGGAATTCCCCGTCCACGCCGAGCGTTTGCGACGCCTCGACGCAGTTGCCGAAGAGGTTGTTCAGGATCTGCATGTCCATGGACGGGCCCATGCACACCTGGCCCTTCTGGCCGTCGGCGGTGATGAAGCTGTTTTCCGGGGAATTGGACGGCGCGGTCACGAGCCAGCCGTGTTTGGGTTCGGCGACGAGGAAGTCGAGATAGAACCGGGCCGAGTCCCTCATCACCGGGTAGACCGCCGCGAGGTAGTCGCGGTCCTGCGTGAACAGGTAGTGTTCGTAGAGGTGCTGGCAGAGCCACCCGCCCGCGCAGGTGAACTGGCCCCAGCCGGGATGCTCGCCGGGCGAGGTGAAGCCCCAGATGTTCGAGATCGTGTGCACCACCCAGCCGCGCGCGCCGTACTGCACCTGTGCGGTGCGCGCGCCCTGGCCGCGCAGCGACTGTATGTAGGAAAGGAACGGCAGATGGCATTCGGGCAGGTTGCCGACTTCGGCGGGCCAGTAGTTCATCTGGTCGTTGATGTTGTGGTGGTAGTCCGCGTTCCATGGCGCCTGGAAATGATCGCACCAGATTCCCTGGAGATTGGCGGGCAGCGAGCCGGGCCGCGACGACGAGATGAGCAGGTAGCGTCCGTACTGGAAATAGAGGGCGTCGAACCACGGGTCGGCCTTGCCCGACTTGATGTTGGCGATCCGTTCGTCCGTGGCCGCTCCGGGCGTCGGGTCCGGACCGAGGTCCACGCTGACCCGCTTGAACAGCGCCTGATAATCCTCCGTGTGCCGCCGTTTCAATTCGCCGTACGTGAGTTTGCGTGCGGCGTCCAGTGTTTCCCCGCATTTCGCCACCGGTTCGTCGCCGTAGTAGTCCGTTGCGCCGGCCAGCAGCAGCGTGACCGAATCGGCGTCGCGCACCACAATCCGGTTGTCCTTCACCTTTGCCGTGCCGCCCTCATTGACCACCGCAAGCCGCGCCGCAAAAGCCATGCCCTTGCCCAACCACGCCCTGCCCGACATGGCAAGGTCGTCGCCGTCGGCGTTGGCTTCCAGCCGCTCTTCCCGCTCCTCGCTCTTCGCGAAGGGCTCGATGCGCGAGTCGTTCCTGCCCCGGCGCGAACTGTTCTTCGGATCACGCTCCAGGGCCGCATCGAATTCCACTTTTCCCGGTTTGTCCGCCGTGATGCGCAGCACGATCACCTGGTCCGGCGCGCTGCTGAAGATTTCCCGGTGAAACTTCACGCCGTCCTGCACATAGTCCACGCGGCCCGTCGCGGTGCTGAGATCCAGCGCCCGGCTGTATTTGGCGGGCGTGTCCTTTGCTCCCGTGAAGTGCAGCCGAAGGTCACCGAGCGGCTGGTAGGAGCCGTAGGCCTCATAGGCGCTGCCCGCCAGGCACGAGCCCGGGCCTTTGCACACCATGGAGGCGATGGTGAGCTTCTGCGCGTCCTCAACTTTTCCCTCGAAGAGCAGGCGCCGCACTTCGGCCAGCGCGGCCGCCGACTGGGGGTTGTCCGCATCCTGCGGCCCGCCGGACCACAGCGAGCCTTCATTGAGCTGGATGCGCTCCTCGCCGGCGCCGCCGAAGATCATGCCCCCCAGCCGCCCGTTGCCGACGGGGAGCGCCGCAAGCCAGGTGTCCGCGGGTTGCCTGTAGAGCAGTTCCAGCGGCGCGCCCGCATCCTGGGCCGTCGCCGGCGCCGCGCCGCA
>CALDSM010000741.1 GCA_937923585.1 uncultured bacterium | reverse complement strand
CTTCAGCGGCCGGCGCGTGGAGGCGGGCCTGCTCGATGCGGGCGACCTGGCCAAGCTCTACTTCGCGCTGGCCATGATGCTCGATCCGGTGCGCAAAATGTCGGACGTGAACAACCTGGTGCAGACGAGCGTGGCCAGCGCCGAGCGCTGCTTCGAGATGATTGACGTGAAGCCCGACATTGTCGAGGCGCCCGGCGCGGTGGACATTCCCCCGCTCCGCGACGCCATCCGCTTTGAGGACGTGTATTTTTCCTACGGCGGCGGCAGGCAGGTCATCAACGGCGTGACGCTGGAGATCAGGAAGGGGCAGATGGTGGCGCTGGTGGGTTCCAGCGGCGCGGGCAAGAGCACCATGGCCAAACTGGTGCCGCGCTTCTACGACGTGAACGCCGGCCGGATCACCATTGACGGCGTGGACATCCGCCAGGCCACCTTCCACAGCCTGCGCGAACAGATGAGCATTGTGACGCAGGACACGGTCCTGTTTGCAGAATCGGTGCGCGCAAACATCGCCTTCGGCCGGACCCAGTATGCGGACGGGCGCGTGCGCGACGCGGCGCGCGCGGCGAATGCGGACGGGTTCGTGGCGTCGCTGCCGCAGGGGTACGACAGCATGCTGAGCGACTCGGGCGGCAACCTTTCGGGCGGCCAGCGGCAGCGCCTGGCCATTGCCCGCGCGATCATCAAGGACCCGGCCATTCTTATCCTCGACGAGGCAACCTCAAGTCTCGACTCCGAAAGCGAGCGGCTGATTCAGGACGCGCTGGACCACTTTGTCGCCGGGCGCACGACCATCGTCATCGCGCACCGGCTCTCCACGATCCGCCGTGCGGACCGCATCGTGGTGATGGACGGCGGGCGCGTCGCCGAAGAGGGCACGCACGACGAACTCATCGCCTGCGGCGGCATTTACCGGCGGCTGCATGACACCCAGTTCAGGACTGAAACGGACGACGCGGGTGTGGTGAAATGAGCGGTCCCGCGGTTCAAAGCTGTATCCTCCCCGTCATTCCCGTGAAAACGGGAATCCAGGCTTGTCAAGGACGCATGCAGACGCGCGGTTTCCTGGATTCCCGCTTTCGCGGGAAAGACGGAGGGCATGGCGCAAGTCCCGCATCTTTCTTGAAAGAACCCCTTTGCGGGAGTAACGCGCGCTCCCAGTCAGGTGCCGTGACATGAGTCCGCGCGAGCGGGTCATCCGCGGCCTGCTGGCGGCGGGCGTAATAGCGCTGGCGATGTGCGTGTACGTTTTCATCCTGCAACCGGTTAAGCCGGTCTCTGCACCGCCGACCCCTGCGACAACCGAGGCAACACCACCCGCCGCGCCGCAGCCGGCACCTCCGCCGGCAACCACGCCTCCGCCTGCGGAGAAACATGCGCCCACGGTCACTGCAACGCTTAAAGCCGTATCGCTGTCCGACGCCAAGCCGCTGGCGGGTATGGTCCCCATCATCACGCTGGAGCCCAACGCGTTTGACGCGCCGCTGGCGCACGGCGCGCCGACCGACGCCAACGGCGTGACCAAATTCGTCTTTCCCGCGGACCATAAGGTGTGCCTGCGCGTGTGGGACACCAAGCTGGACTACTTCCCCAACAACTACTTCGACGTCATGGCCGGCGAAGAAGATTCGGCCACGGAAGGGACCATCGCCATGGCCAGGGCGGCGTCGCTGCACGCGCTTCTGGTGCGGCCCGACAACACACCCGCCGCGGATGAAACTGTGCATATGATGATGTTCCACCCCAAGCGCGGGCCTTGGTGGCCCGCTGAGGCGAAAACCGACAGTGGCGGCGTCGTCTCTTTCAACAAGGTGCCGCCCGGCATGTTCACCGTGCAGATGGAATGCCCCTCCGGCCGCATGCGCGCGGAAAATGTCACGCTGCTCCCCGGCGAAGCCGGCGACCTGGGACCGATCACGCTGGCACCGGCGCAGTAGACGCTCTTGTCATTGCGAGGAGGCCGAAGGCCGACGAAGCAATCTCTTGCGTCTATAGCCCAAGTTCCGGGCCATGGTTACAAGAGATTGCTTCGCTTCGCTCGCAATGACGAACGTATCACGCGGTTCCGAACATCTCCCGGTCGAGCGAGCGGTACTGCACCGCCTCGGAGACGTGGTTTTCGGCAATGATGTCCGCGCCTTCAAGGTCGGCCAGCGTGCGTGACACGCGCAGCACCTTGTCGTAGGCGCGGGCACTGAGCGCCAACTGGCGCAGCGCCATTTCCAGCACCGATTTCGCGCCATCGCTCATCGTGCAGTGCCTGCGGATGGCCTTGGTGTCCAGATGGGCGTTGCAGGTGTGCCTGCCTCCGAGCCGCACGCGCTGCCGGTCGCGCGCGGCCTGCACCTGCGCGCGCACCTCGGCGCTGGTCGGACCGGAGGGACGGTTGTCGGTCATTTCCTCGAAGGACAGCGCGGGCACGTCCACATGGATGTCTATGCGGTCGAGCAGCGGCCCGGAAATGCGGCCCATGTAGCGCTGCACCTCGCCGGTCGAGCAGCGGCACGTCTTGCGCGGGTCCGTGCGGCAGCCGCAGGGGCAGGGGTTCATCGCGACCACGAGCATGAAACGGCTCGGATAGGTGACGAAGTAGCTCGCGCGGCGGATATGCACCAGCCCCTCCTCCAGCGGCTGGCGCAGCACCTCGAGCGATGCCCGGTTGAACTCGGGCAGCTCGTCGAGGAAGAGCACGCCGTTGTGCGCCAGGCTCACCTCGCCCGGATAGGCCATCGCGCCCCCGCCGCCGCCCGCGATGGACACGGTGGTGGAGGTGTGGTGCGGGCAGCGGAACGGCCGCGTGACGATGAGCGCGTCGCGGCGGCCCATCATGGGCGTGATGCTGTAGACGCGCGTGGTTTCCAGCGACTCCTCGAAGGCCATCTCCGGCAGGATGCCCGGCAGCCGCGACGCGAGCATGGTCTTGCCCGTGCCCGGCGGGCCAATCATGAGGAGGTTGTGCCCGCCCGCGGCGGCCACGGTCAGCGCGCGCTTCACGTGCGCCTGCCCCTTTACGTCGCTCAGGTCGGGAACGCTGTGCTTTGCCGAGGAGAAAACCGCCTCGACGTCCGTCCTGCGCGGCATGATGTCAGACTGGCCGGAAAGAAACGCGTGCGCATCGTTGAGCCTTGCGACGGGGATGATTTCGATGTTGTCCACCACGCCCGCCTCATCGGCGTTTTCCGCGGGCAGCACCACGCCGCGCAGGCCGAGGTCGCGCGCGGCAATGGCCATGGACAGCGCGCCCGGCACGGAGCGCACTGACCCGTCGAGCGCTAGTTCGCCCACGAGGGCATACTCCTCCAGCCGGATTCCGTTAAGCTGCCCGCTGGCGGCCAGCATGCCCGCGGCGATGGGAAGATCCAGCGCGCTGCCCTGCTTGCGCATGTCGGCGGGGGCGAGATTGACGATGACCACGCCGCGCGGCACGCGGAACCCCGAGTTGCGCAGCGCCGAGGACACGCGCTCCTCGCTTTCCTTCACGGCCGTGTCGGGCAGGCCCACCATTCTTATCTTGTTCTCGCCGGGCCGGATGTCCACCTCCACCGCAAGCGGATGGGCGTCAATTCCGATCACCGCGCAAGACTGCACCCGCGCAAGCATGGCTATAAGGTTCCCCGCCGGGATGTTGCGTTTGTGCGGCCTCCGGACCGCACCGGGTCATTTTGGGCAAAAGGCCGGGGGTGATTCAAGCGCACCGGCGGCCGATGCCCCGCCATCAGGCGGTTTGTGGACCCTTCCCGCATGCAGTTTGAGCGGGGAGAGATCGCATTGCCTGAACCCTGGACTGAATGCGGAGGCCTGTCACAGTTCTGTTCCGGACCGTCAGGTTTCCGCCGCGACCGCGCACACCGTCACTGTCGCGGAGGTGTTCCGGAGATGCCGCAGCAGTTCAACCGACGAAATCTCCATCACATGCTGCGGGTCGCCCCCTCCCCCGTACAGCAGACGGGGCGGTTCAACGAGTTGCCGGTCTATGAGAATCGTGCCGATTCCCTCGGCGCCGACAGGCGGGGTGCCGCCGCGGGGGTATGCGCAGATCGAAGCGGCCTCCGCGGGACTGGGGATCTTCATTTTCTCCCCGACGGCCTGCCTGACCCTGTTCAGGTCCAGGCGGTCCGTTCCCCGAACCATGACTAGGACGGATGTCCGCGGTTCCCGTGAACCGGCGCCAATCAAGATAATGGCCTTGATGAACTGCGTGAGTTCCGCATGAATGCCGGCGGAATTCAGCGCAGCGCACGCATCGGCCGTGGATTCGGTCGGCGCCTTCTCCAGCAGCCGCGCCGAAACGCCTTCCCGATGGATGTACTGATTCAGGTCAACGCTGCTCTTTGCCACGGGCGTGCTCTTCTGGTGTGGTGGGTCACAATTGATGCCGCTTGGACAGACAAGGAAGACCAAGCGAAAAACGGGGACTGACTCGCCTTTCGGCAGTTTGAAAGGCGTG
>CALDSM010000740.1 GCA_937923585.1 uncultured bacterium | reverse complement strand
GACGGCATACGAGATCTGATCGTGACTGGAGTTCAGACGTGTGCTTTCCGATCTGAAACGGTAGCCACAGCGCGAATTCGCCGTTAGCTGAACGGCCGTCCCATCCGGCGTGCTGCTGTCCAACTCGCTGGGACCCTTGAAGAAGTGTCTTGCGGGCGACGCCTCGTACCATCCTGCCGCCGCAGTATTGTCGTAGATCACGGTCGTACCGCCGTCGATGAACTTCTCGGTGCCATCAAGACTGCCCTCTACAACAACATCCACATCCAATTCATAACAGGGCTTGGCCTCGAGGCAGATGGTGCCCTGGGTTACGGTGGCGGGATCAAAAAAACCACAGATCCCATCGTCATACTCATGAAGATTCAGATCAACCGGGTCAGAGGCGTCCGGAGAGTTCATTGTGCCCGCGTAGACGTAGTATCCCAGGGCTGGCACGGCGGATAGGTAGACCGCAGACCACCGGTAATCGTTGTCGTAGCCCAAGTAGTCGTCGTTGGTGGTAATGTGACTGACACTTCCGAATACCTGAGGGTTCATTACGTCACCAAAGGCGTTACTCGCCCCCAGGCCCGCACATAGTTGGGTGTCCGCCGGCAGTTCGTAGTTCCGGCCGGTGGGGATTGAACCCGATACATGTTCAGCGATTATGCACGTCTGCTCGGCAACGGTGATGTCAACCGTATCGCCGAAGGTGCAGCCGGACCCCGAAGGCAGCGCACCGTGACCCCAGACGATCGCATACCATTCCGTGCCCCCGGAAGAAGAATCATCTCCACAAATATTCGTTCCCACAGACAGTTGAAAACGGGTTCCCTTTGGACAAAAATATCGGGAGAAGGGACTGTCGTCGGTACAATCGACTCTTCTGACTTCATCCGCTGCGGGTCCGAGCACTGTCACAGATACCTCTCCTACTCCCTGAAGCTGGGAACATATTATCGACGGATCGGATGCCTCCACGGCGTTCTTGTCAAAGTGCACGTCCAAAAAGGTCATCGCTGACACCGCTTTGATGACAAGAATTGACAAGGTTGCGATCTTCTGCCCAGGGTTCTGCGCGGGGATGTTTCCGCTCAAGGGGAACCGAATCGTCCGCTCATTGCTTCCGTCCGCAAGGGTTCCCGGAATATCCCACTTTTCAAAGAGATCGCCGCGTTGTTCGACGACGCTGAGTTCGATTATCCGGCCCGGCCGAATATCCACGCCATTCAGAAGATCTTGATAGGCAATTGCGTAGCCTTCCTCATCGGGATCGAGTTTTACTTTCGCTGTAAATGGCATGCTGTCCACTCCTCCCGACGTATTTGTCGCGATCTTCAGCGTCGTCGGTGTTTCGTCCGCGTTGAGTCCGTCATTCCAGCAAGTGGGCATTTCTGTCCTTATAAGGCCGTTGCTGAACTTGTCCATGACACTCCTGTCCAGGGCTCGCGTTACGAACCGAACCACTGCCGATGCATCAAATGGGAGGGGCACTTTTGCCCCGTCCGACTCCGTGTAGGGCCACTCCTGCTTGTTGGACACCCCGTCATTATCCGCGTCCTTGTCTGCGGCAAGATACCGATATTGGGTCGCGTCCGCGCCGTCATCGGTAAGCGTTACCCCCGTGATGGTGTTGAAGGCGTCGCGAATCATCTCAGGATATCCCTGCCCGCCAAGCGTCAGGTAAGCGGCGGCAACGTCTATAAGCCACCGTTGCCCCATTACCGTATCGCCGATTTGCGTTCGGACAAGCGCCCGGTTTGCGTCAAGAGCCTTATTCACGCACCGAGTCGTGACACCTCCATATATGCTCAGGTCTAGGATATTGTTCGTGATGGCATCCAAAAGCGCGAATTGGGCAGCATCGGGGATGCCATCGCCGGTATAGGTCTCGGCGTCTCCCGCATACTTTATCTTCCCCCGGTCAAAATCCGGTTGCCAATCATCCTGCTCTCCTGTGACCTCGATCATCTTGAGCCGGAAGAGTTCCAGCGCCTCGGACAGGCAAAAGATACATCCGTCAGGCGGCGTTGTGAAATACGCAGTCAAAGTCCGGTCCAGGTCCAGAGGTACTATAAGCGTCGGCCAACATGTCTTTCCCATGGACTCCGGTGGTGCTCCCGGGGTTACGTTCGGGGTGGACATCCATGCTTGAAATGACGGTCCGGCCACCATCTGGTTCGCGCGCACGAGAATTGACTGACATGGGTAACCCGAAAAGTCCGTCACTGTGGAATTGGGCGGCACGTCTGAAAGCTTGTACTTGGGCAGGAAGAGTGTACCCGGACCGGGGGTGACGGTCCCGTTTCCCTGCGCGCTTATGGTGACCTGCGCGGTTGGTACTGGCGCCCCGCCCGCGACTCCCATGTACGCGCTGCCGAAATCCGGCACCATGCCGTCAATCGCGGGATAACCGGCCGTTGCGCCCAACAACATTACCACTGCCCAGGCGCCAATGGTGTCATGGAGCCCGTCGGCGTCCGGGTTCCAACCGGTCACGTCGTCTAAAGCCCAGGGGGATTTCCATTCTGCAAAGATCCACTCGTCAATATTGGAGAAACCGTCGCCGTCGGCGTCTCCATTCAGGCCAAGTTTGGGAACGGATACAAGCGCATTCTTAAAGGCACCAAGGTCTTCCGGAGTGACTTCTACGCCGGGGTGTCTGGACAGGAAGTGCGCAATGGCCAGTTCCCTCATCGTGTCGCTGAGCGTGCAGTATGCGGCGTAAGTATGCACACAGGAATCATAGTAGGTTTCTCTATTGGCCTCCGTATCCTGAACGTTCGGAGGCAGTGGAAAGATAGCCGTCAGCGTGAGTGCGTTCAGCCATTCGCGCCAGCGGGCCGCGTTGTCCCGATACGCCTGACTGACAGTGTCCTGATTGGGGCCGTATACCATGCTCTCGGACAGGACGGCCAGCCAGACCAAATCAGGCATGTCGTGCCCGTGGACCGTGTCGCGCCCGTTGGCCGTGGTCTCCCCGGATGGTGTGTCGTGTCCATAGAGCGCGCCGCCGGGCACGCCGGCCGGCAGCACCAGCTTGTAGCCGCCGATATTGGGCACGGTCTCCCCGGTTGGCGTTTGTGCCGTCAGCCACCGCTGAAAGTCGTCGGAATTAAGAGGGGGATCGAACCGGGCCTTGAGGGTGAGCGTCGGTTCGTTGGAATCAATGACCATTTCCAGGGAGGTGTCGGTGCTCAGCCGCTGGCCGTCCTTCTCCCACTGGATGAAGCCCGCATTGCCATAGGGGGTGGCCTCCAGCGTCACCGTTTCTCCGTCTTCATAATACTGGGTGCCCTCGCCCACATTGGTGTATCCGGGGCCCTCGACCACCACCGTCATGGGGATGTTCGTGCAGGAAACGAAGGTCGGCTCCAGGGTGCAACTGTTCCGCATGGTGATGGTGGTCGTCTGCGCATAGGGATCGGCCACAAGGCCGCCGGTCCACGCGGCAAAACAGAAGTTGGGCGGGTTGATGGCGGAGACCGTCACCACGTCGCCGTCCAGGTGATAATAGACGCCCGCCGGGGGATCGGAAACGCCGGCGAACTCGGCGCTCATGCGCAACACGTGCTGTGCGGGCAGGAACTCCGGCCGGAGTGTGATATCGCCGCGCATGTCCAGTTCCAGCGTGGAGGGGCCGTCCACTGTGCTCCCCGTTTCGTCCATCCACCGGCTGAAAGCCCAGCCGGGGTGCGGCGTGGCGGTGACCCGGCGATGCTCGTTCATCCGGCAGG
>CALDSM010000739.1 GCA_937923585.1 uncultured bacterium | reverse complement strand
AGGACAGCAGAACACCCGTCAACACTAAGAATCGCATGAGCATATTCCTTTTTGTCTTCAATCACCATTACCCGACAATGATAGTGGCTGTGGAGACAAGAAGGTTACAGCGGGTAGGATGGCGCTTGCGCCAAAGACCGACCTCGAACGCTTTCTCGATTGCATCGAATGCCGCGGCTCGAACCGGACCTGTTCCGCGAGTTCACCCCGCTCCTCGGGGAGGGTGGCTTCATTCCCATGCTCAACCACGCCGTTCTGCCCGACATCTCCCGGGACAACTGGCGCCATTACATCCACTGCAGGCGCGCGCTGTTGGCGGGACACACCGTCTGACTACCCATTAACTTCGTGCACTGAAACGCGATGATCTTCTGTGCCGGTACCGAAGCTGTCGCGTGTAGGTCATTGCGCTTTCGCGGTATCCGGCGCCCGCAGGGGCAGGAATGACAGGATGATTTCCTTGTTGGCCCGGTAGGCATTGCCTTCTTTAACAATAAGCCCCCGTTCGACAAGATCATTCAAGTCCCGGATCAGCCTCTTGTCCGTGTTTCGTGCATAGTGCTTTACAAGCCGAGGCGTGAGTTCGGCTATCTGTACCCTGGTAACAGGCTTCTCTTGGCGTGACAAATCAAGCACCAACTGTTTGCGCCTGCCTTCCGCCCTGACCGCATCGCGAAAGATCTCGTGAACATAGCTGCACCAGGTCACGTCATACTGCTGTTCCCAAACACGGGCAATGTACTCGCGGAGCCCGTCGAGGAATCCCTGGACCGCGTACTCGATGAACGGAACCACTTCTCCGTTTGACTTGCTGGCACGGTCCAACTGCCGGTAGTACTCGGAGCGGGTCTTGTTGTAATGGCTGCTGAGTAAATTGGTTGCAGGCATCGGAAGCCCGGAGGTCATCAGAATCTCAACTTCCACCAGTCGGGCGGTTCGTCCGTTGCCATCTCCAAACGGATGTATCCACGCCAAATAAAGGTGGGCGAGCACCGCGCGGAGAATCGCAAAGATGAATTTGTAATCCGCCATGGTGCCGGCGGGGGAGAACTGGGGTCCGTTAATCCATGCGCAGAGTTCCTCCAGCAGATACCCGCAGTCTTCCGCCGGCGCGCCTCGATAGACACTTCCCACGACCACGGAGTGTGACCTGACAGTCCCCGGAAGAACCTCATCATCCACATCCAGACCGTGAAGCACTTGGGCGTTCAGTTCCCTGACACGCTCCGAGGACAGGGTCATCTTGGCACCAGCCTTCACCTTCTCAGCAATCTCGTGGCTGGCGCGGAGAATGTTGTCCACTTCCTGTTTCAGATACTCTTGTGAAGGCGGAAGCGTAAGTTCGCCACGCACATGTTGCAGCACCTGTTCCTCGCTGAGTGTGTTGCCTTCGATGGCTGTTGTGGCCTGTATTCCCTTGGCAAGATAAACTTGATTCAACTCCTTGGCCGTACTGGGACGAAGCGGCACCTTGGCCAAATGTTCACACTTCGACTGGCATTCGCCCAGCATGATCCATAATTTGGGGTTGGCTCTGGCAAGATCCACCGAGAAAGTGATCCATGGATGTGTCCGAAGATATGTCCGCATAATTGTCCTTTCTAAGCATCTGAAAATATAGTAATTGCAAATATTCCAGATTCTGGATTGTCCGGTAAAATGTTCAATTAAGTGACAGAAATGTACCCCATTGGCACCAATTAGTCAAGTCGTGGCAAACGCTGGTCTGAACAATTTGAAGCCTGTCCATTGTCACGCAGGTCAGGATATCGGCACTTTCTTGCTTTGTGCCGGGTCAGACTGTTGAAATGAGCCATCTCTCAGGAACGCCAAGCACATGAAACTCGTCTGTCGCCTGCTCACAGTCCTGATCTTCTCCCCATATCTCGGATTTTCTGCCCATGCCGACGTGACGGTGACCGCGCTGGACACCAGTTCGCGGGTGTTGACACCGGGCGGCACCATCGAGCTCCAGTTGCGGCTCTACAACGCGGTTTCGACACCGCTGGACGGGGCACTGTCCGTTGAACTGACGGACTTCGAGGGGCGTGTCGCCGTCAGGCTGGCCAAGCCGGTCTCTGTGCCGCCCGGCGACGACCGTCTGGTGACGCTGTTCGCAGCAGCACCCGGGGTGGGTTATTTCAGCGCTGATGTGACCGTGAAGCACGGCGACACCGTGGTGTTCGACAAGGACCGGGTCTGGTCCGTTGCGGTGCTGGCCAAATCCGCAGAAGTGCCGGACGATTCGCCTTTCGGCACCTACACCATCGGCAACACCGTCATGCTGGCCGACATCGTGCCCAAGGGGTTCTACGCGAACATGGCGCGAATGGGCGCGCGCTGGGGGACGGTGGACACCTGGTGGTCCCGGACGGAGATCACCAAAGGCAGTTATGACTGGGACTTCTACGGGCAGTGGTTCCAGAAGTCGTTGGAAGCGGGGGTAGTCCCCATCCCGCACCTGTTTGGCGTGCCCAAATGGGCTTCAAGCCAGCCGGACAAGGAGAATTACTGGGCCTGGCCGCCACGCGACTGGGCCGTGTGGGAACGGTTTGTTGAGGCGTTCGTGTCGCGCAACCAAGACTGGCTGCGCTACCTGCGCATCTGGAACGAACCGAACTGCGGCTACTGGCAGGGGAGCCGCGCCGACTACGCCCAACTGGTCATCCACGCCTCGCAGGCCGCCAAACGGGTCAAGCCGGACCTCAGGATCATCATCGAGGCGGCGGCCAATCCGCAGTTGGATGTCATTCCATTCTTCAACGAGGTGGATGCGGCGGGTGCGACGCCATACTGGGACATCCTCGCCGTTCACAACTACTGGCTCAACAGCAAAGACTTTCCGGAGCGGACCAATTTTCTGAAGGTGTACCGCGACGTGCTTGGTTGGCGCAACACGCACAAGCCGGAAGCGGAAGTGTGGGACACGGAGTTCGCCTGCATGGCCGACGACTGGGGGGCGGAATGGAAAGGGGTCGGCGAAACGAAACAGGCGCAGTGGCTTGCGCGCGCCCATGTGCTGGGTCTTTCGCTGGGCCTGAAGAAAATGTTCTGGTTTCCCGGCTATTCCTGGCCCGACCCGACCACGCCGCCGCACTACAATCCCGCCGGATTGCTGCGGCCCGACCTGTCGCCGCGTCCGGCCTATGTCGCCTATCACACCATCGCCGCGGCGTTGGGCCTCGCGCGGTACGATGGTGCGTTGTCCCTCGGGCCGGACCAATACGGCATCACTTTCAAAACACCGGAGGGCTTTGTGACGGCGCTGTGGAGCGTTGACACCGCGCACGGCGGCCCCATTGTTCTGAACGTGGGAAAAGGCGGGAAGGTGACACGCACCGCACTCATGGGCGAACACGGTGAATTGGCCGCGGACGATGGCGGAACAGTGACCGTCAACATCGGCGAGAGCATGATCCTGCTGGCGTCGGACAACGCACCGCAGGTCGCGGCACGGTAGGCCGGGCACACGGACGAGCACGGACAGGCACGGACGAACACGGAAAAAGAGAACTGCCCAACAGGTCAGTTGTCCGTATCCATGACGGCCTCGGCCATGTGGAAGCGGTGTACGGGCAGGGGCATGGGCGAATCGGCGCCCTTCACGGATTTCCAGACAATTTCGTTCAGTTCAAGCATCGGCGTGCGGTCCACTTCGGAAAAGTCCATCGCCATGGATTCGCGCGCGCCGCAGGCCGTGGCGACGTTCTTTTCGTGGATGTCAATCGCCGGGGCAAGGTGCGTGTAGGGCGTGAGGTCCCGCACATCGGCGAAGGAGGCGTACATGGGGTTGGCCCCCGCGTCGAACTGGCTCATGGGCGGCAGCCCCAGCAGCAGTTCTATGGTGCGCAGCATCGCGCTGGTGGTGTAGAAGGTGCTGTCCACGATGCCGCGCCGGCAATAGGGGCTGACAACGATGCCCGCGGTGCGCCGCGCGTCCACGTGGTCCGCGCCGTCCTGCGCGTCGTCCTCGATCGCCAGCAGCGCCAGTTCGGGCCAGTAGCGGCTGTGGCTGACGCGTTCCACGATCAGGCCGAGGGCATAGTCGCTGCTGGCCACGGCGGCCCGGGGGGTCGGCGCGCCGGGGCTGGTCCCCTGGGTATGGTCCTCCGGCAGGCTCATGATGATGAAATTGGGCAGTCGCTTTTCCGGGTCGGGGTTGTCGTAGTTCTTCTCATACTCGTCAAACTCCTTGATGAACTCCGCCGCGTTTTCATAGTCCCGCGCGCCCCAGCCCAGGTAGTTGGGCGCGGCGTGGCCCCGAAGGCCGGGCTTGCGCCCTTCCATGGATTCACCCGTGCTGACGCGGGCCGCGTATTCACCGTAAGTCCGGTAGGTCAGTCCCTTCTTCGCGCACTGGTCCCAGATGTAGCCGGAATGCGGAATGCCGGCCTCCGTGTCGGGCGCGCCGCTCTTCCCGCCGTAGCTTACGGGCCAGAGTTTTTCCACCCAGTCCGTTGCATAGGCCGCGGCGGACCACGGGTGCCCGTTCTGGCTGACTTCCGCGTCGCAGTAGAGGTTGTCGAGCAGGACGAACTGGTCGGCAATGGCGTGACGGTTGGGTGTCACCTCCCGGCCGAAAAGCGTCAGGCGCGGGTCACAGTTGCCCTTCCCCATGTCGCCGAAGACCTGGTCGAAGGTGCGGTTTTCCTGGATGATGTAAATGACGTGCCTGACGGGCGACCCTTTGCCCACCCTCGACGGGATGACCGAGGGCTGTTTTGGCGGGCGGGCTTTGGTGAGCAGCGCATCGCTGTAAGGGCTGTTCTCAATGCACTGTTTGGTAAGTTTGCGAAGCCCCCGCCCTTTGCCGGGCATGTCGGCCACGGTAATGCTGCCCCGCAGCAGCGATTTGACGGTGCCCCTGCCTTCCTTCCCGGGTGGAAGCGGGCTGTGCGGTCCGCGGATGTCGGCATAGGAACCGTTGCCGCGGGCGTTGCCGATGCACAGTCTCTTCCCGTCACAGGCCAGCGTGACCGCCGTGGGATACCAGCCGCTGGGCACAAAGCCCAGCACCCGGCTCTCGCCCGGCTCTTCAATGTCCGCCACGCAGATGTTGCAGTTGCCCGCGTTGGCCACGCACAGCGTCTTCTCTTTCGGGTCCAGCGCGACGGCGTTGGGCGTCGAGCCTTCGGGGGCTTTCTCGCCGAGCGAGGTGATGATGGACTCTACCGCGCGGCCCCGCCTGGTGTCCACCACCACCACCTTGTTCTCGTTGGAGCAGCAGACAAAGAGCCGCCCGTCCTTTGCCAGAACCATGTCGTTGGGGTTGTCGCCCACAGCTATGGCATCCGTGACCTGGTTCGTTTCAGTGTCAATGACGCTCACGCTGTCGCTGGCCCAGTTGGAGCAGTACAGCGCCTTGCCATCCTGTGACAGGACGAGGTCGTAGGGGTTCACCTGGGTCGGGATGCGGGTCACAATTGCATCCGTGGCCAAATCGAAGACGACAATGTTGTTGGCGGTGCGGTTGGCGGCGTAAAGGACCTTCTTGACCGGATGCTGCACCAGGCCCGACCAGTAGATCTGTTCGGGCCCGACGGTCTCGTTCAGCGTCTTCTCCGGTTTCTCCGAGAGCAGCCCGTCGTTGTATGAGAACGTATAGACGGGCGCGCGCCCCCCCTTCTTCTTCTTGTTGTTGCCGCCCGACACGTACAGCCTGTCCCCGGCCGGGCTCCAGGCAAGACCAAACCACGCCGTGGGCAGATACACCTTCTGGAGCAACTTTCCATTCTTCGCGTCCACAACCATCAGGCCATGGGCATTGAAGCCGCCGCACACCCCCACCACAACCTTGCCGTCAGGCGATGGCTGGAGATTGATGACATAGTCCGGGGTCTCCACGCTCGTGCCGACAGGCGTGATTCTCCAGCCGTTGGGCAGTTGATATCCATTCTCCAGCGGACCGGGAAAGTCAGATGCATGCCCGGCACCGGCCAACGCCACCAATGCAACGAATCGAATGACTGTCATGAGCGTCTCCTCTGGGGTAACTGCCGGCACGGGCGGATCATACCGCAACGGGCGTGACGGCTGATATCCCCCCGGCCTTGCGGCGGCTACAGACCGTCTTTCGACAGATGAAAGGCCGGTGCGCCTATTTGGGCGGCGCGTATTGGTCCGGGCCGGGGGCAAGCCCGTCGGCCGGGCTGGCGGACCAGGAGAGCAGGTCGCGGAAACTGGGCAGCGCGGGCTGGGTGCGCAGGATGCGCCAGACGCCGTCGTTCTGCATGAAGGTGAACAGCACTTCGCCGGGCTCCTCGCGCGGAATGTTGATGGGGCCGGCGGCGCGGAGACCCGCGGGATCGGAGAGGGGCGCGCCGGTAAACCGGCAGTAAAGCAGCACGCTGACCAGCCCCTCGGGGGCGTGGCGGGAAAAATCCCAGTTCCGGATCTGGCGGTGCATGCGCGGGCCGCGGCAGTGCTCGAAGAACCACTGCCAGGCGCGGCGCACGTAGTCCAGCCCCCATCCCTGGGCGTCGTCATAGGCGGGGCCGTAGACCGACATGACCCCCGCCAGGTCGGCGGCGGCAATCGCCGTGTCCAGCGCGTCAATGCGCGCCACGACCTGCTCGGCCACGGCCCGCTGGGTCTCGTCGAGTCCGCCGTAGGAGGGCCACCAGGCCGCCGGGCCGGCCTGCCCATCGTGCAGGGGCGGCAGCGGCGGATGGATGCGCGCGCTCTCGTCGCCGAAGCCGGGAAGCGGCGTGCTCTGCGACTGCGCCAGCACGGGCGTCACCTGGACCTCCTCGGCAATCCGGCTCTCAACCGTGCTGAACACGAGGCTTTCGGCATAACCGACCGTTCCGGACAGCGGCTCTTTCTCGCCCGTAAGCGCCGTCACCGAGTAGGCCAGCGATTCCGCGTTCAGCGGCGGCGCATCGGTGAACTGGCGCTGGTCGAGCCCCTTGGCCGCCAGCGTGAAATGCGTTTCCGGCGGGATGCGCCGCCAGACGTTGTACGACACGTCGCCCTCGCGGAACGGCCACGCCACGATCACGCCCGCGCCCTCGCGCCGTGCGGTGATGGAACGCACCGGCGCGGGCAGTTCGGCCAGCGTGAATTGCTGCGCCTCGATCACATTCTCGCGCGTGTTCATGACAAACACGCCCCGGCCCACACGCGTGACAAAGGCCGTGTTGCCCGTCTCCGGCGGATGGCGGCGCGAAAGCGTTTCGTCCCAGTGGACCGCGTCGGCCAGCTGGCCCGCGCGAATAACCTCGGCAAAACCGCTCAGCGTGCCCGGAGCGGCGTGGGCCGGGAGGATGGGCACCCAGTAGCGGTCTCCCCGGTTGGGGATGAGTTCGGGCACCTGCGCGGGCCGCTCCATGCCGTAGACACCGTTGATGAGCAGTCCGGTGTTGTGGACGCCGTCAATCTCGCGCAGGTTGACCGCAAAGTCGAGCGGGGTCGCCGCCGGCACAAGCTGCATGCCAAGGGGCGCGCGTTTGGCGGCAAAATCGCGCCGGGCAATGAATCCGCCCTCCACGATCTGCTCAAGGGTCGGCAGAATGGCTCCGGACCATGCCGGTGTGTTCACGCCGAACCACAGGTCGGGGTCCCAGGGAAACTGGTAGACCGCCGCACCGGTCATCGCGCCGTTGAGAATCATCGCCCGGTACAGCCCCGACGGCATGCGGGCCGGGTCCGCACCGCCGCCAAAGACGCCGGGCTCAATAAAGCGCGCGTCCCGGTACCAGCGTGCATCGGGGGCAATGCCCCAGTTCGTCACCGCGCCCTCAAGCCACATGCCCATCAGCGTCGCTGTGCCGGGAAGCGTCTGCCCGCCGCGCTGCACGCACAGCGGCACGGCGTGGTCCCGGCATTCGCGCATCTTTGCATACAGCGGCGCGGTGTTTGTGTTGGCACCCAGCCGGGCCGCGGCGATGCCGTCCAGCGACAGCAGCGTTAGCCGCCCGTAACCCGCCGCAAGCTCCATCGCCTGCATCAGCCAGCGTGTGCGCGGTTGAAGCCCCCCGTCGTCGGCCATGGCGGGATCATAATCGTCAAACGCGAACCCGGCCGCCTCGATGCCGCGCACCAGGGTAAAGGCGCCCACCATTGCCTCAATCTCGTGCAGGGGCCAGCGCAGACCGGAAACCGCATCACACACCCGCACCACCACAGGCACCGCCGCAGCCTGCAACGGCGTGAGCACCGCCGTCGCGTCCTCCGGACGCAGGAGAATGCCCATGGCACTGTAGGGGCGCAGCGGTTCGGGCAAGCTCGCCCAATGCTGGGCCACCGCCGCCGCATAGGCACCCGGACCGGCTCCGGCAGAAGCGCCGTCACAGAAGATGAAGAAGGGGTGTTCCGGGCTAACTTCAACCACCGGAGGAGGATACGCCGCCGCTGCCGCGCCGGCGAAGGTCGCCGCCACGCCCAGGGCGATCAGTGCCCGAAAACGCTTCAAGTAACGAATCTGCATCGGTTTAGCATGGGGGTGACCATGCCGCTGGGACATAAACGTCCCGAGACACAACACCACTCCACCCCTCTTTATCCTCGAACCCCAGAAAGAGTTCCGCAATAAGGACACTATTGGCAACTGGAGCACTTCGCGTCAACAAAGAGTCCGCGAGGCTTGCAGCACCTTCGCCACTGACCCCGGCG
The DNA here is from genome assembly GCA_937923585.1 of uncultured bacterium. GTDB lineage: Bacteria > Hydrogenedentota > Hydrogenedentia > Hydrogenedentales > CAITNO01 > CAITNO01. The sequence goes on along the minus strand of CALDSM010000739.1, from coordinate 7,834 downwards.
GTTCTTTGCGCCCATTTCAGTCCTCCGGCCGTTCCCCGGCCGGAGCCATCTTCACCAGTCGCGGGTCAAAACGCGCCAGCGTTTCCACAAGGTCCCGCTGGGCCGCCATGACGGTGTGTATGTCCTTGTACACCATGGGCACCTCGTCGAGTCCGGCGGCAATCAGCCTTACGTGAAGTTCTTGGAGTATGGCGTTGGCCTGTTGCCAGTTAAAGGTCTTCTTGGCCTGGGTACGGCTCATGCAACGACCTGCGCCATGCGCCGCGCTTTCCAGGCTTTCGGGGTTGCCCAGCCCCCGCACGATGTACCCCGGTGTCACCATCGAGCCGGGAATGATACCCAGGACGCCCTTTGCCGCAGGGGTGGCGCCCTTGCGGTGTACAATCACCTCCTGGCCGTCATGCGTTTCCTTCCAGGCGAAATTGTGGTGGTTCTCGATGTCGAGCAGCACCTGCGCGCCCAGGTGCGCGGCGAGATGCCTGTGGATGAGCGCATGGTTGGCCGCGGCGTATTCGCCCATGAGCTTCATGGCCTTCCAGTACTCCTGGCCCTCCTGCGTGTCCAAATCGAGCCAGGCGAGGTGGCGCATAGCATCATCCAGGCCGTGGCGCATCCGCTGTGCAATCTTGCTGTAATAGTCGCAGACCAGCGCGCCGGTGCCGCGGCTGCCGCTGTGCGTTAGCAGCGCCAGATAGGTGCCCGGTTCGAGGCCCACGGCGGGATCGCGCACCTCAAGCGTGCCGAATTCGACGAAATGGTTACCGCTGCCGCTGGTGCCGAGCTGCGCCCAGGCCTTGTCCTTGTGCTCGCGGACGATCTTGGAGAACGACCAGTCCCGGTCCATGACCGGATGCTGGCGGTGGTGTCTGAATTCTGAACCGATGCCGAACCGGGTCTCGGCCGAAATGGCCTTGCGCAGTTCATCCTCCCGCTCCTCGATCGCGGAGACGGGCCAGTCCAGCACGGACATCTTCATGCGGCAGGCGATGTCCACGCCCACTGCAAAGGGAATGACCGCGTTGCGCGTGGCGAGCACGCCGCCAATGGGCAGGCCGTAGCCCACATGCGCGTCGGGCATGAGCGCGCCGCGCACGGTCACGGGAAGACGGCAGGCATTCTCCATCTGCCTGACCGCATCGGCTTCAAAGCCCGTTCCCCACTGCTTCCAGGGGGCGGACGTGCCGTGCGGCGTGTCGTTGCCTTTCTTCACGGGTATTCCCGGTCGTACATTGCCAGCAGGTCGCGGTGGGCCGGAAAGGCGATGTCGGGCCGCGCGTCTCGCGGGAAAAAGCCCAGTTCCGCCGCATCACTGTCCGGACTGGGCAGCCCCTCCCACTGGTCAATCACGAAACCCAGCACCACGACGCTGCCGGAAAGAGGGCTGTTGCCCATGCTGGCGCCCAGCAGCCGCGCCGAGCTTGCGTGCAGCGAGGTTTCCTCGCGCAGTTCCCGCAGGGCGCACTGTTCGGCGGTCTCGTGCGATTCCATGAAACCGCCGGGAAGGCACCAGCGCCCCTTGCCCGGCTCCATGGCGCGAAGCGCGAAGAGCAGCGCGCCGGCGGCGTCGCGCACAAACACGCAGCAGGCCGGAACCGGGTTGCGGTAATAGAAGCGGTTGCAGGCGGCGCAATAGGGGCGGTCACGCTCCCCGTCGTGGGTATGCACCAGCGGCACGCCGCAGGTGCCGCAGTAGTTCCATTCAAAGGGTGTCGGCGGTTGCCAAGCCATGCCGTCACTCTAACCAAGGTTGCGTGCCGGGCGCAAGCGGATGGAGGATGCGAAGAACATGAGAAGCGCGGCGGGCTGACTGGGACTGCACGCCGTGCCTGTCGCCGATGAACCATTTTGCGGCGTTCGTGGTAAAGTAATGACTGGTTTGGGTCTTCCTGAAGTCGGGGATGCCTGATTGTTTTCGGAGAGGCGGGAAAACACCTTGAGACTGCGATGGAAACTGGCCCTGCTGGCCGCAGTGGCTGCGCTGGCCGCGGCGGGCGCGCGCATGGCGGTGTCGTTCTGGGAGGAGCGGGCCCCGTCGCCGGAGGCGCGCATGGCCGCGGCGCTGGCGCTGCTCGCCGACGACCCGGTCGCATGGCGGGTGGAAACCCAGTTTGCCGTGCGCGCCGCCGCGGTCGCGGTGGACGAGGCCCGCATCGAGACGGCGCCTTCCTGCTATGTGCTGGGCATGCAGCAGCAGCGCGAGGGCGACGTGTGGGCCGCGGAGACCATGTACAAGCGTTCCATCCTGCTCGACCCGCAGTGGAGCTGGCCCTACACCGCGCTGGGCAGTCTGATTGGGCGGGATGCGCCGGACCGGCTGGAGGAGGCGGAGCAGGCGCTGCGCAAGGCCATCGCCCTCGACCCCGAATGGGCGCGGCCGCACAACAGTCTGGCGGTGGTGCTTCGTCTGCGGCATCAACTGGACGAGGCCGAACAGGAGGCACTGCGCGCCATTGAGCTGGCCCCCGACGACATCGCCTCACAGAACAACTACGCCAATCTGCTTGCCTTCCTTGGACGGATGAACGAGGCGGAAGAGCATTACCTCACCGCACAAGAGCTGGACCCGGACCATCCGCGGCCCTATTACAACCTGGCCTGCCTGTACGCGCTGGAGGAAAGGGACGACGAGGCCATGGGGATGCTGGCCGAAGCGGTGAACCGGTCCGAGGCGCTGCGGCGCGACGCCATGAACGATCCCGACCTGGAGACGTTGCACGGCCGGTCTGATTTCCAGGAACTCGTGTACGGTCCACCCGCCTATGTGCCGGCGCCACCGGAAGGCCCCGGTTCGGAAATGCAACCCGCCGAAGCGCCACAGACTCCCGCGGCTCCGCCCCTGGAGGCTCCCGGCGTTCCGCCCGGTGACAGCCCCCAGACGCCCCCGTTGCCACCCGCGGCACCCGAGAGCGCCCCGCCCGGCGACGCAGCCCAAACACCCACCAGTGCCTCATAAGTAGGCCGGGTCTTCCAGCACCGGTCTGTTCCAGGGTTACGACTTCGGCCGTCTCGCAAACTTGGCACATGCGGGCAGGCGCGGTCTCTTTCCAGGACAAGTCCGGGGTCGGAGCACCCGGACTACTCCGGCAGCCCCGCACACGGGCCGACTTTGGTCCTTGGGCATTCTCTCTCCCATTCCGCCGTTCTGGACACGCCCCCCGCGCTTTGCCTAAGATGCTTGCAGAACCTTGGACCGGAAAGGAAACCCGCGATGCGTCTTTCAATCTCCACCTGCGGCCTGTCCATGCTGGCCGTGCTGTTGCCCGGCATTGCCGCCACAGCCCAAACCCCGCAGACCTCCGCGAAAGAAGCGCCCAAAATGCCCGAGCCGGCTTGCGAGATTGCCGCCTATTACTTCCCCAGTTACCACCCCAACGCCGTCTACTCGAAAGAACATGGCGAGGGGTGGACCGAATGGAATCTTCTCAGGCAGGCAAAACCGCGTTTTGAAGGGCACCAGCAGCCAAAGGTGCCGGCGTGGGGCTACGACGACGAGTCCGATCCCGCGGCCATGGCACGGCGCATTGACGCCGCGGCAGACAACGGCCTCACGGCCTTCCTGTTCGACTGGTACTGGCACGACACGGGGCCTTTCATTGAAGGCGGGCTGGAACGGGGCTTCCTCAAGGCGCCCAACCGCGACCGGCTTAAATTCGCGCTGATGTGGGCCAACCATGACTGGATCAACATCTTCCCCGCCAGCAACGGCGTGAAGCCGGAGATCATGCACCCCGGTCCGGTCACGCCCGAGACTTTTGTGAAGGCCACCGATCACATCATCAGCACATACTTCTCCCAGCCCAACTACTGGCGCATCAGCGGCAGGCCCTACTTTTCCATCTACGAGCTGATGACCCTGGTGAAAGGCTTCGGCGATGTGGAAAAGACGCGGGCCGCACTGGATGATTTCCGCGAACGGGCGCGCAAGGCGGGCGCGGGCGAGATTCACCTGAACGCGGTCATGTGGGGCATTCAGGTGCTGCCCACGGAGCACATCATCAAGAACCCCGAGGAGATGCTGACGAAGCTGGGCTTTGACAGCGTTACCAGTTACTGCTGGATTCATCATGTTGCCCCGGAGGGTTTCCCCGCTTCCGACTATGTGAAGTGGATGGACAAGTCCACGGCGCTGTGGCCCGAGTTTGTCAAGCGCTGGCCCGTGCCCTATTACCCGAACGTGAGCATGGGCTGGGATTCCTCGCCGCGCACCAACCAGGCCGACAAGTTTGAGAACGTCGGCTATCCATTTACCGTGGTCGTGACGAACAACACGCCCGGACACTTCAAGGAAGCCCTGCAACGGGCCAAGGCGTTTCTCGAACGGCAGCCGGCGGAGCGCCGCGTGCTGACCATCAACGCATGGAACGAATGGACCGAGGGCAGCTATCTTGAACCCGACACCGTGCATGGCATGGCTTATCTCGACGCCCTGCGCGATGTGTTCGGAAAGAAATAGCGCCTGAGAAGATGTGGGACAGGCGCCCCCGCCTGTCGCGCCGGGTCTTGGTTGGAGGCCCGACAGCCGGGGGCGGCTGTCCCACACAATGAGGAGACGCATCATGAGCGAACCGGGTTGTGTGAAGTGCAAAATGCGCGCCCGTTACGAGCGCAGGCCCAAGTCTCTGCCCGGCCGGATCTGGAAATGGCACACCGGCTGGTGTCCCGGATGGAAGAAATATCTTGGCGGCCTCTCCGAAGAGGAGCGCGCGGCGGTGGTAAAACGCATCCAGGACCTGGCGAAGTAGACTGCCGGTTCAAAACAAACCCCGCGCTTCAACTTCCCGCCTGCCCCGCCGCCGTTTTCTCCCGCTCGTAAGCCATCGCCAGGATCACCACCATCCACGGCGTGACCAGGTAGACCCCCACGCAGCACATCAGCAGTCCGGCCACGTGCAGCAGCGACAGCACGGCCCACAGGGCAAGCCACTGTCCCGCGTTGTGCCATACCATCCTGCGGCTGGCCGCCATCGCCCTCAGCGCGTCCGTTTCGCCGTCAAACAGGATGAAGAACGCGGGCGAGTAGAGGAATGCCACCACGCACACCGGCACGAGCAGCAGGGTCATGCCCACGGAGGCGGTCACGATGATGAGCGGCACACACTGGGTAATCCATGCCGCCAAGATGGCCAGAAGAACCGGCACCCCCAGCACGACACAGCCGCCCAGAATAAACGCAGCCATCAGCAGACCCAGCACAAAGGTGGTCAGGAAGCGCTGAAACCCGGAAAACAAATCGTCCGCCCTCACCGGCAGGCCGCGCACGGCGAGCAGCGCCACCGCGCACAGCCCGTACCACAGCGGGCCGACGATGAGAAATCCGGGCCCCGAGGACAGAATCAGGTTGATGAGCAGGTGGCCAAGGAAAAGCAGCAGGAAATGATCGGTGAATACCCGCCATGCGGAGGATACCAGTTGACCGAAAGGAAACTCTGTCTTCTGCATGCTGTCCGGCTCCGAAAGTCCTGCCTGTCCAATGAACGGCGCCGCGCGAAACCTTCCGCGCGGCGCCCCAGACACCCGGTGTCAAGGATCAGGCGGTCGGCTCCATGACCGGCGGAACCGCCGTGACCGCCGCGGCCCGCCGGTCCGCGTCGTAGGCCAGCGTGATGATGAGCAGGCTGACCGGCCCGGTCAGGAACATCCCCACGCAGCACGCCAGCATGCCCAGGATGTTGAACAGGCACAGTGCCAGCCAGAGGAGTATCCACTGCCAGGGGTTCTTCCATACCATCTTGCGACTGGCTTCCATGGCGTCCCAGAAGGCCAGCTTCTCATCAAGCATGAAGAGGTAGGTCAGCATGTACATAAGGCCGACGAACAGGCCCGGCAGGATGCAGAGGATCATGCCGGCCATGGTGAAAATCGAGATGAGCAGGTTGGCGAGGAAGCCGTCCAGAAAGCGCTGGAAGCCCGAGAAGAGGTCGCCGAATTCCACTGTCTGGCCGTTGGCGGCCATGCGGGCCATCTTGAACAGGCCCAGCGACATTGGCCCGCTGAGGATCAGCGGCCCGATGTAGACCATTCCGCTGACCATGAGGATGACCACGAAGGTCAGATAGCCGCCCAGTAGCGGGCTGACGTTGTTCTTGAACAGTTCCCAGGCGTCCTTGAACAACTGCATGATGTCGAACTTGGCGGTTGTGTCTCCCATTGGAACTCTCCCTTTCTGCGCAATGGCGCGCTTGTTTGGCGTAACGGTTCAGCGCCGGCGGTCTTCCTCAGAAGGGCCGACGCGGAAAACCAAGCCGGTGGCGGCACCGCGGACAGGACCGCTTCCGCCACAATATCTTTCACCGCATTCCGGTCCACGTCGCAGACCATGGCGATGATGAGTTGGGTTAGGGTGTCTCCCGTCTCTCACCGTGCGGACCGCCGACACAGTAATCATCCGTCAAACACAATAGCACCAACGGGCGGGAGCGTCAATGTCAGCGTACAACTTGCGGAATGCGCCAAGAGAAAAGATGAACGGTGCGGACCGGATGGACAGGAGGAACCGTCCCGTTGGAAAGGCAAGGGTTCGCGTCCATTCCATCCGCAGAATTCAGGACGCCGATAGTCCAAAAGCCCGGTGCAATCTCAATTTGGGAAGGCAAATTGTCTCGCTTTGGGAAATTTCCGCCTTGGCCGCGCGTTGCACTCGACACGACAAGAGAGATGAAATATTCATAACCATTTTTATTGCCGTTGTTTAGGAATAGGCATCGAAAATGTCCGGCGAGTTGGCACGGTGAATGCTAAGTGATTATTGAAACCGACACGCGGAACGGTCTTATACGGTACGCTTGGTGGTTCGGCAGAGCGCTGAGGCAGGCGCCGACCGAAAGCAGGGAACTTGGGGAAGAACGGCCCGCAGAGGCCGGGCGACGCGGTGGGTTTCCGGCGGGAACGCCCTTCAAGGGACGTTGCCGCCGCCCGTGCGGGGTGTATACGGGACACCCCGCACGGGAAGACGGGGCTTTGGACCGTTCTTGAGACAAGGGCGCCGCTGACTCCGGCGAGGTAGTAGAGGCAGGGTAGTGTAGGAAGGCGGCGCCGCCAGGTCCGCGAGACTTGGCGGCGCCACGATCTTCCTGCGCAGACGGGCCTCTCTGTTTGCGTGCATCGTTCGCCCCATCCCCCCCCGTGTGTATGCGTTGCGAAATTCTGCTTTCTTCTTCCATGCGAAGTTGATAGAATACCTGTTCACTCCGTGCGGAGGGGCATGTCCGCGCGAAGGCGGGTGTGCATTCAGTGCGACATAGGGTAGGCATGCGGTGCTGTCCGGCCGTTGGGAGTCGTTGCATGGTGAAGATCGGCTTTGTCGGATGCGGGGGTATCGCCATGGAGCACCTCAAACATCTCAGGACCATGGGCGACGTGAAGATCGCCGGGGTGTGCGACGCAAACGCCGCGCGCGCCAAGGCGTTTGCCGGGGAGGCGGGCAGCGAGGCGTTTGCCGATCACACTGCGCTCTACGACAAGGCCAAGCCGGACGCGGTGTATGTGGCGGTGCCGCCCTTTGCGCACGGGGCCATCGAGGAGGAGGCCGCGGCCCGCGGCATTCATCTGTTTGTGGAAAAGCCGGTGGCCATTGACATGGCGACGGCGGCGCGCGTTTCCGGCGCGATCAAGCGCGCGGGCATTCTCAGTGCGGGGGGCTACTGCTACCGCTACTGCGACACGATTGACACGGCGCGCGCCCTGCTCAAGGGCAGGGCGGTGTCTCTGGTGCACGGCACATGGGTCGGCGACCTGCCGCCGAAGGCCTGGTGGCGCAGGCGCGACCAGAGCGGCGGCCAGGTGCTGGAGCAGACCACGCCCCTGTTCGACATGGTCCGGTATCTGTGCGGGCCCG
>CALDSM010000738.1 GCA_937923585.1 uncultured bacterium | reverse complement strand
GCTGCAGAAGGCCGCGTCGCTTTCGACGGACTTGTGTTTCCCCTATGGCGACGAGTCCATCCGGGTGCTCCGATATGCGGTGTCGAAGAACCCTGGAGACGTCACGGCATGGCATCTGCTGGGCAACGCGCTGGCCAACAGCCAGCACGCAGAGGCCGTAAAATGCTGGGAAACGGCTCTGCGAAACGGACGCGAAGACGCCATCACATACCGCAATATTGCCTATATCCAAGCCAACCACCTTCGGGACATGCCCAACGCGCTGGCCAACATCATGAAAGCCGTTTCGCTCGACCCGTCGCAGCCGCGCTACTTCTCCGAAGCGCACCTCTACATGTCCTACGCCAGCCTCACGCCGCAGCAGTTGTCCGATTTCCTTGCCCAATACGGCGCCATGGCGAAAGACGTCACCGACATCCAGTTGATGGAGATCAAGCTCAACATCTTCCAGGGCAAACACGACGATGCCATCCGCCTGCTGGAAGCGATGACCTATCACATCAAGGAAGGCGCCACATTCAACCCGCACGTCTACTGGTTTGACGCCCACCTGCAGAAGGGCATCGCCCAGATGAACGCAGGGGACCATGCGGAGGCCGAGAAGAGCTTCCTCAAAGCCATGGAATTTCCCGCCAACCTCGAAGCCGAGCGCGACGGCAAGGTCGGCATCGCCTATTACTACCTGGGTCTGAACGCCAAAGCGTCCAATGACAAAGCAAAGGCCGATGCGTACTTCACCAAGATGACGGACTACACCTTCAGCCAGGGCTGGGGCGCCGGAGACTTCCCCGAAATCAGCTACTTCAAGGCGCGCGCCGCCGCGGAACTGGGCCGCGACAAGGCGGAGTCCGACAGACTGTTCCAACAGTTGATCGCCGACGGCGAAAAACGGCTTGCCCCGGCAAAAGACGGACGGCACATCACCACCTCCGTGGAAGAATCCCATTCGGCGCGCACCTTCCTCATCGAGCATGAACTCGCCCGGAAAGACCTGCGCGTGTCCTCCTACTACATGCAGGGGCTCGGCCATCTCGGCTTGGGCGACAGGGACAAGGCCCGCGTCTTCTTCACGAAGGCACTTGAAGTGGATCCAATGAGTATTGATCCCAAGCGCATGCTTGAATCCCTTGGAGGGTGAAGCTGAGTTCATCCATTATGCCTTCGGAACTGCCACGAATCCCGCGACCTCTGGAGAGCAGGTAATGAACCACCATTTCAGCGTTGTGTTTCCCCTGGCCTGCATCATTCTCTCCGGCCTGTGCGGCTGCCAACATGTTCCGGGGGGGCGCGCGGCCGGGAACCTCGCACCCTATCCCGCCAATCCACGGTATTTGGCGGACACGCACGGCAAACCGCTGCTGCTCCTCGGCGACTACACGTGGGGCACCTTCAGCGACACCGGTTACGACTACACCGCCATGCTGGACGAGATCGCCGCACACCGGCAGAACTTCGCCCGCGTGTGGCTGTGGTGGGGAAGCGAAAGCTTTCCCGCGCCCCACAACAAGACCCACCTCGTTCCGTACCTGCGTACGGGTCTCGAAACCGCCAACGACGGGCTGCCGAAGTACAATCTTGATCAGTTCAATCCGGCATTCTTCACGCGGCTGCAGCAGGTCTGCAAAGCGGCACGGGACCGCGGAATCACCCTTCAGCTGGTGCTCTTCGACGCGTGGATGCTCAAACACGAGCATCTCTGGCGGCTGCACGCCTATTGCCGCGACAACAACATAAACGGCGTGGACGGCGATCCGGAAGGGACCGGAAAGGGCATGGACGGAAAACGCGGGTTCTGCTCCATGAACAATCCCGAAGTGCTCGAGCGGCAGAAGGCCTATATCGGCCGGGTCATCGAAGCGGTGGACCACTTCGACAACGTGTTCTTCGAGATTGCCAACGAAAACTACTACAGCAAGGATTGGGAAACATGCCTCTGCGAGTATATCCATGAGTATGAGAAGGACCGGCCGCGAAAGCATTTGGTCATGCCGTTGGACCTGCCCAATCACAATTACGGCGGCATCCAAACCTACGACATCCGCAAGATGCACCGTGAGATCCTGAAGGCGCTTCCGCTGAACCGGCCGCTCATCTTCGACACGGACGGAATCCTGTACCCCGAGGACAGCGTTGTGCGCAAAGCCATGTGGACGGCCTTCGTCAGCGGCGCCAATGCAAATTATCTGGACGAGAGCATGCAGCCCGACGGGAAGCATCACGGCGATTTCCGGGGCGCATCACGGGAGACGCTGCGCCGTCAACTGGGTTACCTGGCCGCGTTCGCGCACAAGACGCGCTTCTGGGAAATGCGACCCGACGACAACCGGCTCACCGGCGGTTTCGGGTTTGTATTTTCATCAGACCGGGAGATGGTCGTCTGCCTTCCTGAAGGGGGCGCCGCCATCCTGGATCTTCCGCACACCGTGATCAGCGCCCACTGGTACAATCCGCGAAACGGGGAATACACCGACCTCCCATACGCGGGCGCGAGCGGGTTACTGGCCTTTCTGGCACCCTCCGGCGAGGATTGGGTGCTGCGGATTCGCATGCGATGACGCGGGCGGCAATGCATTCCCTGTACCCTGTCCGCGAAGGCCAATCCGCCTGGCATCTGCTTCCTGGTGTCTCACCGCGCATCGGCGTCACGCTGTCCGCCTGCCCCGGCTACAGGTCATCCATCAGCCGGCTAATCTCTTCCGGTTCGGGCAGCAGCCCGCGCAGTTCCTGCGGCAGGGCGGGCAGCACGCGATACTCAGCCACGCCGATGGGTTTGGCGGAATTGCGCAGCGCGTATTCGACGACAGTCTTGTGCTTGTTCTTGCAGAGGATGATGCCGATGGACGGGTTCTCATTCTCCTCGCGAACGGCGTCGTCGAGCAGCGCAAGGTAGAACTGCATCTTGCCCACATGTTCCGGCTCAAATTCGCCGACCTTCAATTCCACGGCAACGAGGCAGCGGAGACGGCGGTGAAAGAGCAGCAGGTCAATGAAGTATTCCCTGTCGCCGGCTTCAACGCGATACTGGCTGCCGACAAAGCTGAACATGCCGCCCATGGCCCGAAGAAAGCGCTCGACGCGGGCCAAAACGGCCCGTTCTAATTCGCGCTCCGAGTGCTCCTCGCCCAGTTCCAGAAAATCGAAGAGGTATTCATCTTTGAGCGCCAGTTTGGCCGGGCCGCGGGAGGATTCGGGAAGCACGGCGTCAAAGTTGTTCTGGCTCAGCAACGTCTTTTCGTAGGTCTGGTTCTCGATCTGGTGAACAAGGACGCTGCGCGACCATCCCATGCGCCGGGTCATGCGGACATAGAACTCGCGTTCGAGCGGGTCCTTGCAGCGCTCCATGATGACAATGTTCTGTCCCCAGGCAATTTCTCGCACAAGTTGTGCGAGTTTTTCACTGTCGCCATATGTTTCGTATAAACCCTTCATGCGCCAGAGGTTGGCTGATGAGAATCCTTTGATTCCGGGGAGCTCGCTTTGGAGGTCTTTGCACAACCTGGAGACGACCGCCTTGCCCCAGGTTTCCCCCTCTTGGCGTTCAACAATCAGCTTTCCAATGTCCCAGTAAAGGGCGATCAACTCCTTGTTGACAGCCTTAAGCGCCGCGTATTGGGCGGTCCGAATGCGCTCTTTCACCGCCCCCAACAGCACTGCATAATCGGCAGCAATTAGTTCAGCCATGATGCTCTCCTCGTTCTCCAACCTGTCCTGCTCCGAAAATTCCCTGGGTGTGGATGTTCTTGGTCCCCCCTGCGAGGGGGGTGGCCCGAAGGGCCGGGGGGTGTATGCCCGCGTCTTTGCACATCTCCATACACCCCCCGCCCCGCCTGCGGCGGGACTACCCCCCTCAATGGGGGACCGAAAACGGCGCATTTACCCGTCATAGATGAGGCACCCTCTTTCGTGGTTTCAGGATGAACCAAGAACTCATGACGACTCGTTCCCGATCGCATTTTGTCCGGGTAATCCCCTCAGATCAGTCCGGCGTCGGCCAGCAGTTCACCGACGGTCTTGACGGAAACCTCCATGCACTCCCTGCCATGTGCCGCCGTGGCCTCGCGCGGATCGTCTCCGCCGACCCCCTGCGGCTTCTCCTCCTTCGATTGCGGCAGCCGCGACATATCCACCAAGTCGGGCCGGTAATGCAGCATCAGCGAGGTCTCGTTACGCGCGGCATGGTCCACCTGGCTCTTCCAGCGCGCCAGCACGTTCGACGTGACGCCCAGCAACCGCATGCCGTAGCGGGCCTCCCGCTCCTTGATGTTCGCAACCCAGGATGTGCGCGAGGGTCCGTGCCCGTCGGCAAAGACCGCCCGAAACCCCGCGCGCTTCAACTGCTCGAGAATCGCGTCCACCATCTGAAGATGCAGCCCCTGTGAGACCCAGTAACAGCTCCCGTCCAGCCTTCGCGGCGGCGTGGTGGTGTCGGCATAGTCCATGCCCACCAGCATCGTGCCGTCTGCGGCCGGTCTCGCCCGGTCGGGACCAAGATGAATTGGCGGCAGGACAATCCCGCCGAAGCGCCGCGCGCATTCCACCATGAGCGCCTCACTCTGGATCGCGTCCGCGCCCAGCGGAAGATGCTCGCCGTGCCATTCCAGGGTTCCCAGCGGCAGGTACGCCACGGGCCGCGCGGCAAGACGCGCCCGAAACGCGTCCGGCAGCAATTCGGCGTAGCGGACTTTGTCCGCGGATACCCCCTCCCCCGCTTCCCCGGCAGCCCCCGCTTCGGACACGCCGCCCGCCAGCAATCCGGCGGAAGCCGCGGCAAGACCCGACCCCAAAAAACCGCGGCGTGACGAATCATCCATCGTGTTCATATGCAAACCTCGCTTGTCTCCAAGATATCAGAAGATTGGGGAAAACTGCGAAACGCCCTGACTCTGGGACGCCGGACACTCCAGGCAGATTGGACATCCAACCCGGACCCTCCCAGGCGATGGGCCGGACAGTGGAAGGGGCACCGCAAACCCGTTAAAATACCGTCACTTGCCTTCAGGCGGGAAAGGACTGTCTTCCATGCTCAGATTTCGGGTGTTATCCATATTGCTGGCGCTGTCTGCCGGCCTGGCCGCGGCGGACGATTCCGTGCAGGTGGTGATGAGCTGCCTCGACGGGTCGAAGAGCCTTTCCGTGGAAGAACCGTTGCACTTTGGCAAGGTGAAAAAGACCAAGGGTCCGGTCATTGAGGTGGACCTTGCCAAGACCTACCAGTCCATCCTCGGCCTGGGGGCTTCCCTGGAGCATGCCACCTGCGAGAACCTGTCCAAGCTGCCGGCGGAGCAGCGCGAGGCGGTCATCGAGAAACTGGTGAACCCGGAAACCGGCATCGGCATGAACCTGATGCGGGTGTGCATCGGCGCTTCGGACTTCATCGGCGAGCCCTATTACACCTATGACGACCTGCCCGAGGGCGAGACGGACCCGGAACTGGCCAAGTTCTCGATTGAGAAGGACCGGGCCTACGTGCTTCCGGCGGTCAAGATCGCGCTGCAGAAGAACCCAAACCTGCTCATCTTCGCGTCCCCCTGGAGTCCGCCCGCCTGGATGAAGACCTCCGGCAAACTGGGCACGGGCCGGCTCAAGCCGGAATGCTATCCCGTCTTCGCCAGGTACCTGCTCAAGTTCATCCAGGCATACGAGGCCGAGGGTGTGCCGATTCATGCCATAACCGTGCAGAACGAGCCGGACATGAGCCACCCCGGTTATCCGACCACTTCCTGGAACGGCGAAGAGCAGCGCGATTTTATCCGCGACCACCTCGGCCCGATGTTTAGGCAAAACAACGTCAAGACGCTGATCTGGTGCTGGGACCACAACTGGAACAAACTGGAATTCCCGCGCGCGGTGCTCTCCGATCCCCAGGCTGCCCAGTATGTGGACGGCACCGGATTTCATCTGTACGAGGGCAAGGTGGCCGCGCAGACCACGTTTCACGATGAGTTCCCCGGCAAGCACATCTACTTCACCGAAGGTTCCGTGTTCCGTCCCAGCGGGGCCGTCCGCCTGACCCAGATCCTGCGCAACTGGTCCCGGTCCTATAATGGCTGGGTCATCCTGCTCGACGAGCACCAGAAACCCAACCGCGGCCCCCACGACGCCAGCCCCACCGCCATCGAACTGCTGGACGACGGGTCGGTGCGCTATAATTTCGACTATTATATGCAGGGCCAATTCATGAAGTTCATCGCGCGCGGCGCGGTGCGGGTGGAGTCATCGCTTCCCGACGTGCGGACGTTCAGCAACGTGGCCTTTGTCAACCCCGACGGACGGGCGGTTCTGGTGGTGGCCAATTCCAGCCGCGACGCGCAGCCGTTTGCGGTAAAATGCGGCAACGGCATGTTCAAGACCGAATTGCCCGCCGCCAGCGTGGCCACCTATATGTGGCAGCAGAAAGACGGTTCAGAAATGTAAGACAGCCGCCCCCGGCTGTCGGCTTGTGTCGAATGCCCAATGAAGGACGGGCGAGGGCGCCTGTCCGACCTATTGCCGACAAGTGAGGCTTCTATCTTGAAACATGGTTGGATGGCAGTTGCGGCGGTCCTGGCGTTCATGGCGGCGGCATTTCTCGTCGGCGCGGGCGGTGTCCTTGCAGATGAGGCCCCGGCCGTCGCCCCGCTGTCTCCGGTGCACACGTCCCTCCTCCAGGCCGCCAAGGCCCGGGACCTCTACGCGGAACTTGAATTTGTCAACGCCAAACAGGGCTTCACCGACCGGGACGATGACGGCCGCGATCCGCTGCTGGTTGCCGCCGCCACCGGCCAGCCCCGTCTGCTGTCGGCGCTTTTGGCCGCCGGGGCCGACGGGGGAAGCAGGGACAAGGCCGGAGACACCGTGCTGCATCTCGCCGCCCGGGCCGCCGACCTCTACACCGTCCGCATGCTCAAGCAGTACGGCTTCTCGCTCAACGCGCAGAACGGCGCCGGGGAAACACCCCTGCATCAGGCCTGCCGCGACGGCCAGGCCGCCGTGGCAAAAACGCTGCTGACCATGGGTGCCGATCCGAAGGTGTCCACAAACCCCAACGTCACCGAAACCCCGCTGGTGATGGCCATGAAGGGGCGGCGCTGGGATGTGACAGCAGTGTTCCGGGCGCTCGGCTTTGATCCCGGCCCCCACAAGGCCGCCGCCTACGGCGACATTCCCGCCCTCAGGGAATACGCCGAAACCAACCCCAGACTGCTGGTTGATGTTGATCGGACGGACCGAAGCCCGCTGTATTATGCGGTGGCGGGCGGGCAGATTGAGGCGGCGCGGTACCTGATGGACCAGGATGTTCCCCTCAACGAGGCGGTCTTCGACGGCGACACCCCATTCTTTGTTGCGGTGCACCGGGCCGACAAGCCCATGGTTGAAGCCTTCCTTGCGCGCGGCATTGACGTGAACCAGCGCGACACGACTGTCCGCGGCGATGCGGCCCTCAACCGGCTCGCCGCATCCGGCAATGTGGACATGATGCGTTTTCTGGCCGGCAAGGGTGCCCGAATCAACCAGTCCAACCTGCACGGCTACACCCCGCTGCACTCGGCCGCCGAGGCAAACAGGCTTGAATCCGTGGCGTTCCTGTTCAGCATGGGCGCGGCGCCCAACATCAAGAACCGGGTCGGCCAGACCCCGCTGCACATCGCCGCCGCGCAGGGCGGCATGGAAATCGCCGCGTTCCTGCTGGACAACGGCGCCGACCTCGCCGCCAGCGATGCGGAACGCCGCACCCCGCTCCATCTGGCGGTTGACGCGAACAGGGTGAAACTGGCGGCACTGCTCTTGGACCGTGGCGCGGACCCCGCCCTCAAAGACAAGAACGGCCGCACCCCCCTGCATCTGGCCGCGACAAAGGCACTGCAGGACGCCGCCGCGCTGCTGCTGGAGCGGGGCGCCAACCCAAATGCCCAGGACGGCGACGAGGAAACGCCCCTGCACGCAGCGGCCACCGCCAAATCGCCCGAGGTTACGGCGATGCTGCTGGCCAAGGGGGCGGACCCCAACCTTGCCAACAAGAAGGGCCGGGGACCGCTCCTGAACGCCCTGGCGGCCGACGATCTCGCCTGCGCCCAGGCCCTTCAGACCGCGGGTGCACGGGTTGACGTGACGGACAAGGACGGGCGAACACCCCTCTTTGAAGCCGCACACAGCGCCAAAGACCTGTTGGCCAAATGGCTGACAGGGCTGGGCGTGCCCGTCAACGCCAGGTCCGCAGAGGGGCGCACCGTCCTGCACGAAACCTGCCAATTCGGATGCCTGGAAACGCTCGAGTTCCTGCTGGCAGCGGGGGCCGAGGTGAACGTGCCCGACCAGCACATGAACACGCCGCTCCATGTCGCCTCGGAACGCGGCAACGTGATGAACGTGAAACTGCTGGTGGAAAAGGGCGCCGACATGCGCGCCGTGAACGGGGACGGACAGATTCCGCTGCATTGCGCGGCGGCGCGGGGACACTGGGGTCCCTGCCAACTGTTCATCCTGCGCGGCGTTGACGTCAACACCCCCGACGCCAAGGGGAACACCCCGCTCCATTTGGCCGCCGACAGCGGGCAGCAGCGCGCGGTGCGTTTGCTGCTGGGGCGCGGCGCGGACCTTGTCCTCAAGAACGCCGACGGCGACACCCCGTTTTCCCTTGCCGAGCGGAACGCCCGGGAGGGGCGCGGCGCCGTGGGACTCACCCCCATCCAGTTGGGCCAGCGGCAGGGCAGCGAGGCGACCCTCATTCTGCTGCGGGCCGTGATTGTTGACGAAACCGCCCAGGCGGTCGAACGCGGCGACATCGAAGGCCTGAAACCGCTGCTCGACACCTTTCCCCAGTTTGTGAATGCGCGCTGGATGGGCCTTACGCCGCTGCACCGTGCCGTGTGCAAGCCCGCACCCGACCTCATTGACCTGCTGCTGGCGCGCGGCGCCGACGTGACCGCCCTTGAAGACACGCTTGCCGGTTTTGCCCCCCTCCACAAGGCCGTCACCGCAGGGCAGCAGGCCAACGCGGAAAAGCTCCTCGCCGCAGGCGCAAGCCCCACCCAGACCAGCGCAATGGGACTCACCCCCGAGCAGGCCGCCCGCGAGGCCCGCTACACGGCGATTGCCGACTGGCTCAAGACCAAGGCCTCCTAGCGTACTGAGTCAGAATGCTTGCCGCGTAGACAAACAGCAACACCTCATATAATTGGCACCAAGGTTTTCTTCTTGCTCCTGCTCTTGCTCTTAATCTTGCTCTTGCTCTTGCGCCAATTTTGCAATTATGGAAGTAGCAAAACCAATGCCGAATTTCGAGCAAGATTAGGAGCAGGAGCAAGAAAGAAGGATGAGGTGGCCCACGCCAATCGGCGAAACACCCGCAACAAACAACAGAGACCAAGCGAAAAACGGGGACTGACTCGCCTTTCGGCAGTTTGAAAGGCGTGTCTGTACCCGCTTTTCGCGGCGACCCGCAAGGCCTGAAAAAGGAAGGAGGGCGGGGGTCTTGGTACCCACCGCCCTCATCTGCGGGGTGTGTTTGAAACCGGTTTCCTATGACTTCCGGAAACATGTACTGTCAAGTGTCCGAGGTCCCTGGGCTGCATGGGTTGCCTCGATGATCTACGCTGGGCTGAAGCGTAGTCGTCTCAAACACCAACGACATCATACCACAACATGTAGTGCCTTGTCAAGCCCCTTCAATTTCGGTGATAACCTATATTTTTGGCTATACTTCAATACTTTCAGAATTCTCCACAATATGTTGTGGTTCACCCGCCGAACTGCGACTTAAAGAGGAAATCAATATGTTGTATTTCACTGAAGGGCAGAAGCCGGTGGAATTCTTCAGTGCTTTGGTATCTGGGCCATGGGTAAAACGAAGTCAGGAGCCAATCGGAGATTGGCGCGCCCAGCGAAGGCTGCTTGCTTGGACACACCCGGATAACCCTCCGCCCGGTGACGGCGCATTGCTTGAACATCGCCCCGTCAGTTAGTGTGTTGCCACCCCGGTTTCAGGAGACTGCCCCTTGATGGAAATGCGGACCAAGTCCAGAAATATACTGTCAGACGTGCCCGCCACGTTGAGCGCAAATGCCACCGTGTTTGCCGCCAGTGCGTGCGTCATGCTGGTGGAACTGGTGGCCGGACGCCTCATTTCCCGCCATCTGGGCATGTCGCTTTACACGTGGACCAGCATCATCGGCGTAATCATGGCGGGCATTTCCCTTGGCAACTGGCTGGGCGGGCGCCTGGCCGACCGCCGCGCCGCCCCGCCCCTGTTGGCGGTCCTGTTCCTGCTCTCGGCAGCCGGTTGCGCCGCCATACTGCCCCTGAACAGCCTTTTCGGAAATCTGGAACCCTTGCGCGCGCTGCCCTGGACGGCGCGGATCTTCGCGCATGTGACCCTGGTCTTCCTCGGTCCGGCGTTCCTGCTCGGCATGGTGAACCCGGTTGTGGCCAAACTGGCGCTCGACATGCAGGAGAAGGCGGGCCGCGCCGTGGGCGGGGTGTTTGCCTGGGGGGCCGCGGGCAGCATCCTGGGCACTTTTGCCACGGGCTTCTGGCTTGTGCCGGCCTTCCCCGCGTCGCGGATTCTGCTCGTGGCTGCCGCAGGACTGGCCTTGCTCGGCGGGATCTTCATTGCCGTCGCGCTGCTGCGCCGCCCCCCCGTGGTCTCCCGCTCCGCCACGCCGCCCTCCGGGTCCCCCCTTGAGGGGGGCAGGCCCGAAGGGCCGGGGGATGTTGGCGCGGCGAGCAATACCCCAACCCCCACATCCCCCGCACCCTCAAGGGGGGACCTGCGAGAGCCTTGGGCCTGGCGGGCTGCGGTGACGACAGTACTGGTGTCGAATGCCGCCTTCATGGCCTACGAACTGGCGCTGTCGCGGATTGTCTCGCGCGAATTCGGCAGTTCGCTGTACACTTGGACCACGGTGATCGGCGTCGTGCTGGCGGGCATCTGCCTGGGCAACTGGCTCGGCGGACGGCTGGCGGACCGCAGGCCCGGCCGGGGCATGGTGGCGGGCGCGTTCGCCCTTGCGGCGCTGACGATGCTTTGCAGCCCCTGGCTCAGCCTGCGTATGGGTGTCCTGCGGACCGATGTGTACACACTGGCGCTGATGTCGTGGCCCGCCCAGATCTTCATCCACTGCCTGGCGGCGTTCGTTGTTCCCTGCATCTTCATCGGCATGGTCAGCCCGCTGGTCATCCGGCGGCTGCTCGACAAGGGTTTCGCGCCGGGCCGAACGGTCGGCGCCATCTACGCCTGGGGCGCGGTGGGAGCCATTGTCGGCACCTTCGCGGCGGGCTACGGGCTGGTGGCATGGCTGGGTTCGGTCCCGCTCGTGGCCGGCGTGGCGCTGGTGCTGGGCTGCACGGCGCTCTGCTGGCGGCCCGGCTGGTGGAGCGCGGCAGGCACGGCGGTGACCGCGGGAGCCTTTCTGGTTGCGGTGCTTCCCGCGAACCTGACGGGTGCGCTCGCGACGTCCACGGGACTGCGCATCCCGTCCCCGGACAACACGGTCTGCGAGACGGAGAGCCTGTACTCCTACATTGCGGTGACGGCCGATCCGGAGGACGACAATATCCGGGAGATGTTCCTGGACAAGCTGGTACACAGCCAGGTGGACCTGCGCGATCCGGCGAAACTGCTGTACGAATACGAGTGGGTCTATTCGGCGGCCATGCTCAAGCGTTTTCCCGCGGCGGCCCCGGTGCGCGGGCTGGTCATCGGCGGCGGCGGATACGCCTATCCGCATTATCTGGAGGTGACCCGTCCCGGCTCGCAGATAGTCGTGGCGGAGATTGATCCCGCGGTCACCGAGGCCGCCCATGCCGCGTTCGGCCTGCCTCGCGGCACCTCCGTTGAGATTCACAACATGGACGCGCGCAATCTCGTCACCGACCTGGTCCGGGAGGGCGCGCCCAAGTTCGACTGCATCTTCGGCGACTCGATCAACGACTACACCGTGCCGTACCATCTGACCACGCTGGAGTTCACGCGCATGGTGGACGCGCTGCTCAACGATGACGGCCTGTACATGCTGAACATGATTGACATGTACAACTCGGGGGCCTTCCTGGCCGCGGTGCTCAACACCTGCCGCCTGGTGTTTCCCCATGTCGGCGTGTTCAACACGGGACGGCTTCCCTTTGTCCGCGACACGTTCATCGTGGTTTGCTCCAAACGTCCGCTGGTGCTGGAGGACCTGCCCATGCGGCTCCGCACACAGCACGGGTTCGAGGGAATGCTGCTGCCAGGCGATGCGGTGGCGTCACTGCTCAAGCGCCATGCCGGGTCGGTGCTGACCGACGACTATGCGCCGGTGGAAAACATGCTCGCGCCGGTCGTGCGCGGGCGCAGCGGCGATCCCGGCGAACTGAACCTCCGTTTCGCCCGCATCAGCGCCGGAAAGGGCCATCACGCCCGCGCCGTCAAGTATGCGTGCCGGGCGCTGGCCATCCACCCGAAATGGCCCGACGCGGTCACTTTCCTGGTGGAACTTGCCACAGGCCCGGCGGGACGGGCTGCAGTTCGAAAGGATGTGGCGCTGGCCGGAAAGTCCGGCATTCTGTCCCAGGATGCGGTGAAGGAAATATGGAACGCCATTGACGCCGCCGAGAGGCAAAAGCGGTAGCCCTAATGTCCGGGGCGTTCCTTGTCCCTGTCGGGTTTGGCGCCCCGCGCCAGACGCAGCGCGTCAAACCCGTGCTTGTCGCGCACCGTGTCCACCTGCTTCAGCACCCGCTCCCATTTCTCGTCCTTCTCGCGGTTGAACAGCGACATCTGGTGCTGGTTCCAAGTCAGGTTGGAGAGATTCACCCCGATAAGCCGGACCCGCGCGCGGCGCTCCTTGCCTTTGGGGATGAGTTCGCGCACCGCCGCGATGATGTGGGCGTCAATGGTGGTCGGCTCGGGAAGCGTGCGGGCAAAGGTGCGGGTGTCAAAATCGGCATAGCGCACCTTGAGTGTGACCCGCCGGGTTTCAAGGCCCTCCTCGCGCAGGGTGTGCGCGCAGTGCTCGGCCAGTTGCCCGGCAACCGTCTCAATCTCGCGCCAGTCGGTAAGGTCCTTGGGAAAGGTGGTCTCCCGGCTGATGGACTTGGGCGTGCGGTCCAGGCTCACCTCGTCGGAGCCGAAGCCTTGGGCGGCACCCTGCATGATCATGGCCATCTGGTGGCCGAACACCGGCTCCAGCAGCGCCATGGATGCCGACACGAGTTGACCCGCGGTCAGTATGCCCATGGACTCAAGCGTCACACAGGTCTTCGGACCCATGCCGGGCAGTTTGCCCACGGCCAGCGGGGCAAGATAGGCCTCTTCGCCGCCCGCAGGCACGATGATCAGGCCGTCCGGCTTGGCCTCGTTGGCGGCCACTTTCGACACGAGCTTGTTTGAGGCGACGGCCACGGTGCAGGGCAGCCCCGTTTCGGCGCGGATGTCGGTCTTAATCTTGCGGGCAATGGCCTCGTCACCGCCAAAGAGCTTGAGCGATCCGGTGATGTCAATGTAGGCCTCGTCAATGGAGGCCATCTGCACGAGCGGCGCGACCCGCTCCAGTATTTCGTGGATGTGCCGCGACACCTCGCCGTAGAGCCCGTGGCTGCCCCGTAGAAAGACCGCCTGCGGGCAGAGCTTGCGCGCCTGCCCCATGGGCATGGCGGAGCGCACGCCGAAATGGCGCGCCTCATAGGACGCGCTCGAAACCACGCCCCGGCCGCCCTCCGGGTCACCGCCCACGATCACAGGCTTGCCGCGCAGCGAAGGATTGCGCACCACCTCGACGGATGCGAAGAACGCATCCATGTCAATGTGCAATATGCGCTTCGGGTCGGCCACGGCTGTATTCCGTTCCGGCTACAAGGCAGGAATTTCTCTTCAAGATCCACGCCTCAGCCGGAGTCATCCATTCAACCGCAAGGAACGCAAAGAGCGCAAAGAAGAAACCTCTCTCGTCCGTGTCTTTCTCTGCGTTCTTTGCGTTCTATGCGGTTCCCAAATTCCTCTTCATTCGTTTAATGCCTGCGGTTCTTGGGTTCCGTCCAGGCAAACTTGCGAACCTCAAACTTGAAAGAACCGAAGTTGATGAGCATCCCGTGCTCTTTTCTCGCCGACTTCAAATAACCCAGAATCTGGGCCTCGTGTTCCGGGAGAAGTGCCTTCACGGCCTTGAGTTCAATGATCAGGGCATCTTCAACCAGCAGGTCTGCAAAGTACTCCCCAATCAGGGTTCCGTCTTCGTCATGGACGTTAATGGGACACTGCTGCTCCACCCGCAGTCCCGCCTTTCGTGCCCGGTGTGCCAGCGCGTTCTCGTAGACCTTTTCCATGTGTCCATGGGCGTGGTACTCATGGATGTCATAGGAAATCTGCCGAATCAGGTCGCACAACGCTTTGATGTCCATGATGATCCTCCTCCGATATTGTTTGTTGAATTTTCAACCGCAAAGATCGCAAAGAACACAAAGAAAGAACATTTCCGGTGCTTGTCATTTTCTGCGTTCTATGCGGTTCCCAAATTCCTCTTCATTCGTTTAATGCCTGCGGTTCTTGGGTTCCGTCCAGGCAAACTTGCGAACCTCAAACTTGAAAGAACCGAAGTTGATGAGCATCCCGTGCTCTTTTCTCGCCGACTTCAAATAACCCAGAATCTGGGCCTCGTGTTCCGGGAGAAGTGCCTTCACGGCCTTGAGTTCAATGATCAGGGCATCTTCAACCAGCAGGTCTGCAAAGTACTCCCCAATCAGGGTTCCGTCTTCGTCATGGACGCTAATGGGACACTGTTGCTCCACCCGCAGGCCCGCCTTTCGTGCCCGGTGTGCCAGCGCGTTCTCGTAGACCTTTTCCATATGTCCATGGGCGTGATATTCGTGAATGTCGTACGAAAGCTGCCTGATCAAATCGCACAGTGCCAGAATGTCCACGATGTACTTCCTCCAATGTTGATTGTTGATTGTTCAACCGCAAAGAACACAAAGAGCACAAAGAAGAAGACAATCCTTCCCCTTTCTATGCGTTCTCTGCGTTCTTTGCGGTTAATACCTTCTCCTTTGCCTCCTCGCGTCCCAAAAACGGCGTATCTTGTTCTCCCGGGTTACTCCAGCGCCGCCGTGGGAATCTGCCAGCAGCGGACGTTGTCGCGGTTGTAGGTGTAGCAGACCGCGATGCCGTCGCGGGTGCGGACGATGGCGGGGTAGGAATACTCGCTCTCCAGATTCGGGTCGTCCTCCAGGTGGGCGACGGTGGCCCAGGTGGCGCCGTCATCCTTGGACACCGCCAAGTCCAGCGGTGTGCGCGGGCCCCAGTTCTTGCCGACCGGGTTGTACACCAGGAAGAGCCTGCCGTCGTCGTGGCGGAGCAGGTCAATGCCACTGTCGTTGTTGGGCAGCCCGATGGCATAGACAGGCCCCCAGGTCTTGCCGAAGTCCTTGGAATCGGCCCGCCAGATCTTGCCGCCCGCGGTGCGCAGCAGCGCATGCACCTCGCCTTTCGGGGACTCCCAAAAGGTGGGCTGAATCGCACCCACGCCGGGCAGCACCGATTTCTCCCGCTTGAAATCCTCCGAGCGAGTCCAGGTCACGCCGCGATCGGTGGAGCGGTCGGCAAAGGGGTTCCATCCGCCCAGTTCGGTGGAGGCGGGGGCGAGCCAGGAGCCGTCGGAGAGGATGATGGGCTTGTTCTTCACCGGGCCGCGCCCGCCCTGGTCATCCAGCACCAGCTCTTTCGGGTTGGTCCAGGTGAGTCCGTTGTCCTTGGTGGTCATCCAGTAGGTCTGCCAATAGGGGATTTCGGGACCGACCTTGAAGAAGAGATGGGTGTCGCCTTCCGCGTCGGTGAATAGCACAGGATTCCAGTGGGCGCATTCCTGTGCCCGCGCCACGCGGATGGGCGCGCCCCATGCCCCGTTCACGAAGCGCGACAGCCAGATGCTGACATCCGGGTCTTTCTCCTTGGTGCCGCCGAACCACGCGGTCAACAGGGTGCCGTCCGCCGTTTGCACCACGGTGGAGGCGTGGCACTGGGCGAAAGGCCGGTCCTTGCCAAAAACAAAGTCCACACGCCCCCCGGCCGCCTTGACCTTGGCCTCGTAGTCTTTGGAGGAGAGCCGTTTCGAGTTGTCCGCCGCGCCCGGTTCCTCTTTTGCGGCCGTTTGTGCCTGTCCCGTCTCCTGTGTCGCCTTGCCGTCACCGGCCGCCGCCGTCGTTGCGGCGCAGCCCGCCAAGAACAGCATGGCCGACACCAGACAAACCGTCATCATTTCTTTCATCGCCAGTCTCCAGATAGTGTTGTCACCTTTGCGGGTCCGTCGCCTTGCGTATGGCGTCGGCAAGCTGTTCCGGCTCCTGCGAACCGACAATCAGGCTTTTTCCCGAACCGTAAACCAGAAACACACCGCGGTCACCGCGGGCATTCAGAAAGGAACACCGCTTCCCCTCAAATCGTCCCCAGCGGATGCCCCATCCGCCCGCGTCCCAAATGGGGCGGTAGTATACCGAACGCGTCTCGGATATGTCATCGAGTTGGATTCGCTTGCGGTACATGATAAACCACCGCCCAAAAGTCACCACCAGTTCCCGCTCGTTGACTTCGGTGACCATGACCAGTATGTTCAGCGGAAGGAACATCAGGGCCACCGCGAACAGTTCCACCAGGAGCACCGGAATCGCGGCCGGTTCGTCCCCGGCAAGCCATACGGCCACCAGCGGACCGGCAAAGGCCGCCACGGCCGTTGCGGCCAGTATCCAGTACACCCAGGGTGCAAAACACTGTTCTTCCCGAAATGACGTCATGATCAGGCATCTCCCTGTAACGTGAAGACATTTTGAGCATAATTGGGCGCAACCGCGCAGAGCAAGTTGAAACGCACCCCGCATCTTCACGGTCCAATCGCCAATCCCCGCAGCACGAAGCCGGGGAAGAAAGGCATATTCATGAGTGACACATCGGAGCAGGCGTCTTTCTGGCGCTTGTCAAAGTTGGAGCCTTTCCCCTGCCGGATTCACCTGTGGGTTTGGGGGCTTTTCGCGGCCATCGTTGTTGCGCTTCTGCTGATGCAGACGGCGTTGCAGGGACGGGACCTGTGGGCGGGCTGGCGCGAGGCGTCGGAACTGCGCAAGCCGGTGTACGCCGAAGCAGTACATATGGACGCGGTGTTTCGCACGCGTGCAAACACCTGGTCCAACATGTTCTATGTGGCCGCCGGACTGTACGCCGTCGTTCTGGGTGTTTATGACGCCCGGCGGCGCAAGTCGCCCGGAGTCGGTTATCTGGTGTCCACCCCGGCAATGAGCGTACTGTTTGGTGCGGCCTGCTGCTATCTCGGTTTTGCCAGCGGCCTGTTTCACGCGTCCCTGACCTACCGCGGCCAGCAGTTGGATGTGGCCGCGATGTATTCCCCGCTGGTGGCGCTGATTGCCCTGAACATCGGCAGACTTTGGCCGGAAATCAAGGGACGGCCCGCCTGGCCGCTGTTGTGCGTGCTGGCGGTGACGGTCAGCGCGCTGCTGTATGTCTACAAATGGTCCATGTCATCCACCAAGGTTCTACCGGGACTCATCCTGGCTGTGATTGTCTTCGGCGTGCTGGACCGCATCCGGCCCCGCACCCGGCTGGCGACGCGATGGTTGGTGGCGGCGGGGCTCATGCTGGTGCTGTCGGCGCTGAGCCGCGGGCTGGACATACAGGGCCGGTTTTTTCCCACCGGTGACGCATGGCTGCAGGGGCACAGTTTCTGGCACTTGTTCACCAGCCTGGCGCTGCTCTGCACCTACTTCTATTACCGGTCCGAGACGCACTGAGAGGGTGTTTGGAAAGTCGTCTGCTCCTCATTCCCGCGCATGGGGACCTCCAAGAATGACAGACCTTCACGAACCAGCCTGCACAATTCGCAAAAACTATCTCACCCCGTCATTCCCGTGAAGACGGGAATCCAGGCTTTGCAAGGACTCGCGTATGCGCGCGGAGTCCTGGATTCCCGTCTTCACGGGAATGACGGGGAAACTGAACTGTACTCGCGACTTTTCAAACACGCTCTATGAGAGCACCCGGCCCGGCTATCGTACCGCAGGCGTCCCGCCGGCCTTGTTCCCGGAGGCGCGAATCGCATACGTGGGTGTGATAGACTCTTCCCGTCCGTCAAGGAGGAACCAACAGCATGGACGCCGCGCGCAGCCAAGGACAGGGGAGGCGCCCCGCCCCCGCCGGTGACCCCATGAACGACCTGACCGCACAATGGACCCAACTGCTCGCCCAGGGCGAGGAGGGCGCGGCCCGCACGCTGGACGCGCTGCTGGAGGAGGCGGTTCGGCGCAGGGCCAGCGACATCCACATCGAGCCCTGGCAGGACTGTGTCGCGGTGCGTTTCCGCGTGGACGGCATGCTGCACGACGTCGCCCGGTTGCCGTCCGTTCATCACGCCCGCCTGACGGGCCGCCTCAAGGTAGTGGCACAGATGCTGACCTACCAGCGTGACCTGCCCCAGGACGGCCGCATTCACGCCGGTTCCGTTTCCTGCGGCAAGGCCATGCGGGTATCCACCGTGCCCACCGTCTACGGCGAGAAGTCCGTCATTCGCATCCTCGACGTGGACCCGCGCATGTTCTCGCTGGACGCGCTCGGTTTTCTTCCCGAACTGGCCGCTTCGCTGCGGCATCTCGTGCGGCGTCCCCACGGCGTGCTGCTGCTGACGGGCCCTGCGTCCAGCGGAAAGACCACCACCATTTATGCGCTGCTCAACGAGATTCTGAACGCGCGCCAGCGCGCCACGCACATGGTTACACTGGAAGACCCGGTGGAGTACCGCCTGGGCCAGGTGACCCAGTGCGAAGTGAA
The DNA here is from genome assembly GCA_937923585.1 of uncultured bacterium. Taxonomy (GTDB): domain Bacteria; phylum Hydrogenedentota; class Hydrogenedentia; order Hydrogenedentales; family CAITNO01; genus CAITNO01. Next base: position 11,845 of record CALDSM010000738.1, on the reverse strand, counting down.
CCCCCATGCGGGGTTCACCTTTGAGGTCGCGCTGCGCGCGCTGCTGCGTCAGGACCCGGAAGTCATCATGGTCGGTGAAATCCGCGACCCCGAGACCGCCCGCATCGCCGTGCAGGCGGGGCTCACCGGGCACTTCGTCATCAGCACCGTACACAGCGGCTCCGCGGCGGGCGTCTTCACCCGCCTGCTCGACATGGGCGTCGAGCCTTTCCTCGCCGCCAGCGCCGTCATCGGCGTGCTCGCCCAGCGCCTGGTCCGCCGCATCTGCCCCCAATGCCGCCGCGAAGACCCCGCGCCCGACCCGGTTGCCAAGGCCTGCCTCGGCATCGCCGACGATCCCCGCCCAATCTGTCACGGGACCGGCTGTGAAGCCTGCGGCCAAATCGGCTATCTCGGCCGACTGGCCATTGGCGAACTGCTCACGGTGAATGAGGCGATTGCCGAACTCGTGCTGGCCAGGGCGCGCACCTCCGTCCTGCACCAGGCCGCGCTCGATGCGGGAATGAATCCCATGCTCCGCGAAGGACTGCAACGTGTATGGGAAGGCACCGCCACGCTCGAAGAGCTCCTGTGGGTGCTGCCCGCGCAGGACCACGAATCGTCCGACGACGGGGCGCAATAATCCTGGGCACGCCAATCTCCCGATTGGCCTCCTACTTCCGCAGCCGCGCACCGCTCCAAGGCCAGTCCTCGGCCATCTTCACCAAGCCAGCGTTCACCGGGTTTGCGTGAATGTACTCAAAGGCCCGCTCAAAGTGCCTTTCATCCCGAATGAACCGATCCCAGAACTCTTCATGCCACACCGGACCTGCCGGAGGATATACACCAAGACAATTCTTCTCCCTGGGCACGCCAATCTCCCGATTGGCATGCTTGAAACAGCCAATCGGGAGATTGGCGTGCCCAGGAGATGCTTGCCTGGGAGAAACACACCCGGAACCGATATGTTCCGGATGGGCACGTCGGTACTCCAGTATCAACCGCGCTGTAAACTTCTTCCATGACGCGACGATCTTGTTTATCTCCCAGTTCTCGATGGGCTCAAAGAGCGTATGCACATGATTAGGCATGACAACCCATGCGATCATCCGGTAGCGCTGCCCGTCAAGAAACAGCAGCGACTCCTGCACCTTGCGCCCGATCTCGGGGATGCGCAGCACGCACGAGCCGAGTCCCGCATCCAGCCATGATTCCATTCGTTTGCGGCGTTCAACATCCTGCTTCTCCGGCGGAAGCCCCTTGACCTCATCCTCCATCACTTCCAGCACATGGCGCGGCAGGCTGTCCGCGAGATGAAACGTCACATGCTGTATCTTTCCGGGCTTGTCGCAATGCGGCATATACCCCCGGCTGCGCCATTCCCCCTCACCATCCCCCTCTCCCCCGGGCACGCCCCCGGGCCCTCCCCTGGGCACGCCAATCTCCCGATTGGCTTCCCCCGCTCTTTCGCCCTCCCATCGGGCATGGTCTCCAACACAGCCAATCGGGAGATTGGCGTGCCCAGGAACACCGTCTTCAGATGCTGTATCGTCCGGCATCACAGTTCTCCGATTAACGGAAGATAAACCACTTTCCACCGTTAGTCAATAACCCACGGCACTTTAATAGGGACGTTTCCCTATTTTCAGACCATCTGTCCGATGGAAGAAGGACGGGAAGATGCTCCGGTGACCTTTCTTGTCGTACAGGGCAATGTTCTGGCCTTTTGTGTACCATAAGACGATGTTGAAGAAATGGGTCAATGGATGCCGAACGAATTATCGGCGAACACAACCGGAGTTCCTCAATGAATGTAGCCCTGTGGACGGCGGTTCTTCTTGTGCTAAGTAGCTTTGGCGCGGCGGCGGGTGACGCAGCCGCGCCTATAGCCGCTGTTCCTGACGGTCAGCCATTTAGACTCCTGTTCTCCGGAAGCGCGGATATCACGGACACTTGGGGGAAACTGCAGTTTGGCGTGACGCCGGTGCGGCTGATTCGGGAGTGCGCGCCGCTTCCCTTCAGCGTCGCGGGATGCTTTCCGCTGCCGGACGGCGCCTGGGAAGTGTTTGGGCAGCAGTTCACGCAGGTGAGCAAGGGGAAGGACATCTTTGAGGAAGTCAACGCCTGGAAGCTCATCCGGGCCACGACGCGCGACGGCGTGACCTACGAGAACCAGGAAGTCGTCATAGAACCGCCCGCAGCGTCATGGACAGGCCATTGCGTCCTCGAATACAACCCGGAAGCGAAGGAGTACCTGCTGCTGAAGCTGAAAATGGACTCCTACGGGTTCGCCTACACGGCGTTCTTCAGTGCGGACGGCAGGCAATGGCAGGAGTATTCGGGGAATCCGCTGTTTTATGAAGGCGACGCCATGAGCCTGTTTTGGAGCCCCGTGCTGCACCGTTTTGTGTGCGTCAGCAAGAGCCTCCAGCCCCACCGCAAGCATATTCGGGACCACGGCGGCGCCACGAAGTCGCTCGGCGATGAGGCGCTGCGGGACCGGCGCGTGCTGATGATGCGTTCGAGTTCCGACGGACGCCGCTGGGAACCCGCGGAGTCGCTGCCGGACGTGTGGGACCGCCACGGCGAAAAGGCCTCTCATCCGGCCGAGTTGCTCACCGTGCCGGACGGGGACGACCCGCCCGACATGGAGTTCTACAGCGGCAGCGGCTTCTGGTACCGCGACCGCGCCTACATGATGGTGCTCAACTACGCCGCCAGTCCGGCCACGGCCGGCAAGCACGCGCCGCAACTGGACAACGAATGGTGGACAAGCCCGGACGGCCTGCACTGGGAGCGCCCCGCGCGCGGCGTCAACGCGCTGGAGGTCTTTCCGCAGATTCCCCGGCTCGAAAGCCATCCCCTGATCATCAACGGCAACATTCTGTTCCCGCGCGACAAGATGCTGCTGGGTTTGCCGGAGGACCGCATCAGTTGCGTGGGCGCGCGGGCCAACGGTGAGTTCTCGACGAAGCCGTTTACGATGCCCGATGCCGACCTGCTGCTGAATGCCGCCGTACCCGCGCCGGAGCGCCCCTTTGCAAAGGATCAGGCGTATCTGATGGTTGCGGTTCTCGACGAGGCGAATGCAGTCATCCCCGGCTTCGAACCGGAGAAATGCGCACTCCATAACGAAGACCGGTGTGACATCCCGCTCAAGTGGAATGACGCGTCCGCCCGTCCGCTGGCCGGAAAGACGGTCCGGCTGCGGTTCTTCCTGCGCAGCGCGAACATCTATGCGGTAACGGCCGCGCAGTAGTCGTGCCACGCAAATCTCCACGGCAAGACATGCCGGTTGCGCAGAAAAACGGTTGTTCTTTTGACTGCGTTGGCCATGCCGCCGCTTTCACTCGTGGAGGGCATGTCCCCACTGTTGGATCATTGCCACGGTGGGGAAAGCGGCGGCATGGCCACCGCAGTCAAAAAGACGGGATTGGTTATTGCACCGGCCGGCCAATGTGCCACAGGATTACGGACTACAAATACAAACACGGCAGGTATGACAGCAGGGAGATATCGCGATGAAAACAGGGATAGTACTGGTTGTGGCATTGCTGGGCGCGTTGAACGCCACGGCCGGCGTCATACTCGTGGAAAAGGGCCAGCCCAAGGCGGTCATCGTCGTCCCCGCGCAGGCGCCGGACCAGGTGCGTGAGGCGGCCACCCTCCTGCAGGACTACCTCCAGCGCATCAGCGGCGCCAAACTCGACATCCGCGACGACGCCGTGCCGGTCTCCGGGCCATGCATCGCGGTGGGCAACGGCCCCACCGCGCGCCGCGTGGGCGTGGACATCCCGCCGCGCTTCACCAACGCCATGAACGAGGAGGAATACCGCATCCGGGTCACGGGCGACACCGTGGTGCTGGCCGGCAATGAGCATCCGTTCTACCGGGGAACGGTCTACGCAGTGGACGATTTCCTGGAACGGCTGGGCTGCCGCTGGTTCTTTCCCGGTGTGTTCGGCGAGGTGATCCCCAAGCAGGAAACCATCGAAGTTCCCGGCATGGACGTGCGCGAACAGCCCGACTTCCGGTTTCGCAACATCTGGTATTCCGGCTGGATGCCCGTGCAGGGCAACGAGGGCCAAGAATACACGACGTGGATGGACCGCAACCGGATGAACTCGCTCGCCAAGCTGAGCCTGCCGGGCGACGGAAGCATCACGCGGCTTGCCCCCGCCGACCAGTATTTCGCGGACCATCCCAACATCTACGCCATCAACAAGAAGGGCGAGCGGGACAGGGAGATGCTCTGCCTCACCGAACCCGAGGCGGTGACCATTGCGGCGGAGACAATCAAGGCTGCCTTTCGCGCCGACCCCAATCTCGTGACCTTTGGGTTTGCGCCGCCGGACGGGCATCCGCAGTGCTTCTGTGAGCGATGCCAGGAATCGAGTCCCAATTTTTGCGGGAAAGGCTACGGCGAGCCGAGCCTGAGCGACGTGTGGTTCCGGTTCGCCAACGCGGTGGCGAAAGAAGTGAACAAAGAGTTCCCCGACCGCTGGCTGCTGACCAACGGCTACGCCAACCGCGTGCGCATCCCCGAGGGCATTGACGAACTCAGCCCGAATCTGGGCATCCAGTCGGCCATGCTCGACTCCTGCACCTTTCATTCCATCGGCGACCCCAAATGCTGGCAGCGCCAGTTGTACAAGGCCGTGCTCGATCAGTGGACCGAGAAGCTGCGCTGCGTGTTCATCTACGACTATGACCCGGGCAAATCGCTCGACGGCATGCCGTTCCCCATGCTGCACAATCTGGAGCGGGACTTCCGTTATTTCAAGGATCGGGGCGTTTGGGGATTCTGGACCGAGGGCCAGAACTGCTGGATGGTCACCCACCTGAACTACTACATCCGCGCGCGGCTCATGTGGGACGCCGACGCCGATGTGAAGGCGCTGGTGCGCGACTACTGCGAACAGTTCTATGGCGCCGCCGCCAAGCCCATTGAGAAGTACATCTGGACCATGGAGCACGCCGTGGACGACTGCGCCATCCACGAGACCTTCGGCCGCATGGTGCCCTGGCGCGCCATCTGCACGCCTGCCGTGATGAAGAAGCTCGACCGATTGATGGAAGATGCGGTGCAGCAAACGGCGAACCGTCCCGAAGCGGCCCGCGTGCGCGTGCTCGACCTGGTGCACCAACACACCCAGGCCCATCTCGCCATGGAGGAACGCGGCGCCGACGCGAACTTCACAGGGGCCGTGGAAAAGGCGGACGAAATGCTCCGCCTGCGCCGCGAACTGTGCGCCGTCACCCCGGCACTGCTCCCGGTCACTCCCGAATGGTGCCGCGACGGACACGGCGCGCCCGAATGGTACCGCGAAACCTGGCAGGAACTGGCCGACCGCGTCAACGGAACGAACGGCACGCTGATCGCCATGACGCCGCGCGAATGGCAGTGGCGCCGCGACCCGGAGGACATCGGCGTCTTTTACCGCTGGTACACGCCGGAAACCAAAGGCGACTGGGACGAGCTCGACACCACACTCTACTGGGAGGCGCAGGGCAAACAGGACGAGAAGGGCTACGGTGTGACCGGCAAGGCCTGGTACCGCAGTGACTTTGATGTGCCCGCCAGCGCCGCCGGGAGACCGCTCACCTTGACCTTCGGCGGGGTGTACAGCGCCGAACTGTGGGTATGGGTCAACAACCAACTCGTGAACCACGAGGACCATCAGGACACAAAAGGGCTTCTGGACATAGATGTCACAAAGCAAATCCGTCCCGGCGAAAAGAACCACGCCGCGATGCTGATAAAGACGCTTGACCCGGGCCGCAACGCCCGCGGCGGCCTCCACCGCCGTGTCTTCCTCTGGAGCCCAAACAGGCCTTAAACGGGGACAGTCACCGTTTATTTGAGAAGCTCAAGGGCCTTTAAATGGTGACTGTCCCCGTTTAAAGCTGTTTTCTATGCCCCGGTGCCTTCGCTATAATCGGGTGGTCCCGCGCCAGGGGACAGGATGTCCGCATTCCCATCTGGAGGTCTTCCCATGCAATCTTCTCTCATGACGCTGGCCGGGTGCGCGCTGGTGCTCGCCGCGGTGGCCAATGCGCCGGTTTGGGCGCAGGAACTCACCACAGGCAGCCCGTTGCTGGTGCTTGAACCCAAGCCGGACACGTTTGAGGCGGAATGGATCGCACCCGGCCCCGACCTCCATTCGGACGCCGTGGGCCAGGCGTTCTACCTGCGCCGCAAGTTCACTGCGGAACACCCGGAGTCGTTCAAGCGCACCTACGTCACCGGCGACAGCCAGTACCTTCTGTTCGTGAACGGCAAAGAGGTCTTTCGCGGCCCGGCCCGCTTTGACACCCAGCACCATGTCTATGACACGCTCGATCTGTCCGACGTCATCGTCAAGGGCGAGAACACCATCGCGGTCATGGTGATGTACTGGGGGCTGGAGACCAACGAGATTCCGTATTTCCAGATGAGCGCCCGCCCCGCGTTTCTCTTTGATTCGCCTGAACTGAAGTCCGACGCCCGCTGGCGTGCGCTCATCAGTCCCGCCCATGCGGGCGGCGGTCCGGAGAACACGCGCGGCGGCGGCGCCGCATTCTGGTATGAGCGCGTGGACGGGCGCGTGCTGCCGGCCGGCTTTGAGCAGGCCGCTTTCGACGACAGCACGTGGACGCCCGCACGCACGCTGTGCCGCGCCGAGAAATGGGGTGACCACACGGACACCTACACGCCCTGGAAACTCTATCCCCGCCGCATCCCCAGCCCCGAGATGCGGCCCGCGGAGTCTTGCACGCCGGTGCAGTCGGGCGTGGTGGACGGCAAGCGGGAGACTCCGCCCTTTGCCTTCAAGGTGGAGGCGGATCAGGCCGTTCCGTCACTGCCGTTCACGGCGCCCGCCGACGGCAAGACCCATTACCTCGTGCTCGACGCGGGACGCCTCGTGAACGGGTACGTCTCGGTGGATATTGAGGGCGCGGCGGGCGACGCCGTGGAGGTCATGTACGCCGAAGCGCCCATGAAGGACGGCGACAAGGCCCGGCGCGACGTGCTGGGCGACCTGCGCGTGGAGGGCTCCAACGACACCTACACCCTGCGCGACGGGCGGCAGACCTATGAACCGTTTATCCAGCGCACCTTCCGCTTCATACGGGTCGCGGTGCATGCGACCGGGCCGTTCACGCTCCACGGCCTGACCTACCGCTGGACCGGCTATCCCTTCGTCGAGCGCGGCAAGTTTGCCTGCTCCGACGAGAAGCTCAACCAGATCTGGCAGACCGGCTGGTACACGCAGCGCATGTGCGCCTTTGACACCTTCCAGGACTGCCCCTACTACGAGCGGCTCCAGTACGGCGGCGACACGCGCATCCAGGGACTGATCAGCCTCTACGCCTCGGGTGACGCCCGGCTGCTGGCCAACGCCGTCCGCCAGTTGCAGGCGTCTGCCCTGCCCGAGGGGCTCATTCAGTCGCGCTACCCGAACCACACGTTCCAGGTCATCCCCGGCTACTCGCTCTGCTGGATACAGATGCTTGACGACTACTACCGGCACACGGGCGACCTGGAACTGGTCCGCGAAAGCATTCACACGGTGGACAACATCCTGCGCTTCTACGAGCGCCACATCACGGACCAGGGCTTTGTCTCCAACCTGCCCTACTGGAACTTCTACGACTGGACCTACGAGAAGAGCGGCGTGCCCGACGCGGATGCGGAGAACTGCTCCGTCAGCACCATGCACTACAAGGGCGCGCTCGACCTCGCGGTCGGGCTTTTCGAGGCGCTCAACGACCCGCTCACGGCGCAGCGCTACCGCGCCCTTTCGGAGCAGGTCATGACAAACGTCAACCAGCGGGTGTGGGACGAGCAGGCCGGTCTCTACCGCGACGGCATCGCCACCAAGACCTTCAGCCAGCACGTCAACGTGTTTGCCGTGCTCTTCGGTTTTGCCGACGAGGCGCGCGGCAGGCGCATCTCCGAACGGCTGTTCACCGACAAAGCGCTGCGCGGCACCACGTTCTACTTCGCCCATTACCTGCACGAGGCCGCGGAGAAACTGGGCAAGCCGGAGTACGTCATCAAGGATCTCGACCGCTGGCAGGGCATGCTCGACCTCGGCACCTCGACCTGGTGGGAGACGCCCGAAGCGCCGCGCAGCGAGTGCCATGCCTGGTCCGCCACGCCCACCTACCGCCTCATGGAAATGGTCCTGGGCGTGCGTCCCGCCGCGCCGGGTTTCGCGAAAGTGATCATCGAGCCGCGCACGGTCGGTCTCTCCTGGGCGGAGGGCGTGGTACCCACGCCGCACGGCGACATCCGGGTGCGCTGGGAAAGCGGCGCAACGCTGGCGGTGAACGTAACCCTGCCCGAGGGCGTCACCGGCGAGGTGGTGCTTTCCGGCGGGGTGCGGAAAGCGGTACAATCCGGCCAGAGTCGCATAACGCAGTGACGGCCATGGCAGGTGGTCCCGTACCGCAGGCGTCCCGCCTGCCACGCGGGGCCACGAAGCTGTGACAAGACAGGGCAGGCGGGACGCCTGCGATACGGGCAAGGACTCGGGAGAGGTCTTATGGCAGTGATTGGTTCGTTCCTGAATTTCTTCAAGGCCGGCGAGGATGCGCCACCCATCCAGGACAAGGAGCGCGTCCGGCGTATGTACCGGTTCAAGCGCTGGTCCGTGTTCCTGTCCATCCTGTTCGGCTACAGCACCTTCTACGTGTGCCGCCAGGTGTTCTCGGTGACGAAGAAGCAGATGCTTGACGGCGGCCTGCTGGACGCCAACCAGATGGGCAATATCGGCGCGATCATGCTCATCACCTACGCGCTGGGCAAGTTCACCAACGGCTTTCTCGCCGACCGCGCCAACGTGCGCCGCTTCATGCCCACGGGCCTGCTGCTCGTGGCGGCCACGGTGTTTCTTTTCGGTTTCAGCCATTATTACACGCTGTTCCTGGTGCTGTGGGCGCTGCACGGATGGTTTCAGTCCATGGGCGCGGTGCCCTCCGGCGTGGCCCTTTCCCAATGGTTCAGCAACCGCGAACGCGGCCGCTACTACAGCGCCTGGAGCTGCTCCCACAGCATCGGCGAGGGCTTCAGCCTGTACGGAACCGCCGTGATTGTCACCATGTGGGGCTGGCAGAGCGGCTACTTCTTCTCCGCGGTCTTCGCCGCGGCCGTCGGGCTGGTCATGTACTGGACGCTGGCCGACCGGCCCACCACCTGCGGACTGCCCGCCGTCGCCGACTACCACAACGACCACGCCGAGATGGCCGCCATGGACGGCCACTCCGTGGGCAGCGCGCAACGCGAGGTGTTCCGCAACCCCTACGTGTGGATTGTGTGCTTTGCCTCGCTGTGCATGTATGTGACCCGCTACGGCATGACGAGCTGGGGCCCGCTGTACATGCAGGAGTCCAAGGACTACTCGCTCGTGGCCGCGGGCGGGCTGTTCTTTGTGGCCAAGTGCTTTGAGACACTGGGCACGCTGGCCTCCGGCTTTGTGTCCGACCTGCTGTTCAAGGCGCGCCGCAGCGTGGTCACCATCGCCTGCTGCATCTTCATGGTGGTCGGGCTGGGCATATTCGCCATGACCCCCACCACCTTTGTCGGCACGATTGACCGCGCGCAGATCGCCGGCGTCAACCCCGGGGTGGTCAGCCCGGAAATCCTCAGCGCGCTCAAGGGCCTCGGGATTCATCCCGGCGACGGGGCCGTGGTGGCGCCGGTCAAGAACACCAAGATGCCCGAGTGGGTCGTCAACGCCCCCACGTGGATGCCCGGCTGGATGCCCAACTGGCATGGATGCCGCATTGTGGACGCCGACGGCGCGCTGCGCGTGTACCGCAATTACCGCATTGAGCATTTGATCGGCGCGTCCATCTACGGCATCGGCATCGGCTGCCTGATCGCCTTCCTGGGCGGGCTTATCGCCATTGACATCTGCTCGAAGAAAGCCAGCGGACTGGCCATGGGTACGGTCGGCCTGGTCAGCTACATCGGCGCCACCATGCAGGAGAAGATCAGCGGTCTGCTGATCGAGGGCAACAAGATCACTGTGGGCGGCGCGCAGGTGCATGACTTCAAGTACGCCATGGCCTTCTGGTTCGGCTCCGCCGTGGTCTGCCTCATCCTGTCCTGCTTCCTCTGGAACGCCAAACAGCGGGATTAACATCACTGGGAGCGCCTCCACTGGGAGCGCCGGCGTCCCGCCGGCTTTCCTGGTTCATGGCGGCAGGTTGCGTGCGACGCATGGAGACAGTCGGCGGGACGCCGGCGCTCCCAGTGCCGACCGACTAACTTTTAACCCTTTTCGCATGATATACTTCCCGCGCTCCGCCGTCCGGCGGCGCTTCAGGAGAATCGCTTTGAAATCAGCGGTGCATTTTGGCGCGGGCAATATTGGCCGCGGCTTCTTGGGTCAGCTCTACTTCGAATCGGGTTACCGGACCGTCTTTGTGGACGTGGTGGAACCGGTGGTGGAAGCCCTGCACACCCGCAACGCCTACCCCATCCGCATCGTGGAAGATAACCCGGTGGGCATCCTGGTGGAGCATGTGGATGCCGTCAACGGACGCGACCTGGATGCCGTGGCGGAGGTGATTGCGGCGGCGGACATTGCCTCGACGGCGGTGGGCGTGAACGCCCTCCCCCACATCGTCCCCGCGCTGGCCAGGGGCCTGCAGCGGCGCTTTGAACAGAACGGTCCGCCGCTCGACGTCATTGTCTGCGAGAACCTCATCCATGCGGGTTCATTTTTGCGCGAGAGGGTGCGCGCCCTGCTTCCAGAACCGTGCCACGCCGCACTGGACAAGTCGGTGGGTTTTGTCGAGGCGTCCATCGGGCGCATGGTGCCCGTGATGACCGAGGCGCAGAAGGCGGAAGACCCGCTGCTGGTCTGCGTCGAGCCCTACTGCGAACTGCCGGTGGACCGGGACGCGTTCCGCGGCCCCCTCCCGGAAATCGCCCATCTCAAGCCGATTTCCAATTTCGAGGCCTATGTCGAGCGCAAGCTGTTTGTACACAACCTGAGCCACGCGGCGACGGCCTACCTCGGACGGCTGCGGGGTCATGAATACATCTGGCAGGCCATCCGCGACGAAAAGGTGCGCGAACTGGTGGCCGCCGCCACGGCGGAAAGCTGCGAGGCGCTGGCCCGCCGCCGCGGCCTGGACCGCCACGACCTTGAGGCGCACCGGTTGGACCTTGAGCGCCGCTACCACAACAAGGCGCTGGCCGACCAGGTCGAGCGCGTCGCCCGCGATCCCGTGCGCAAGCTGGGTCCGGAAGACCGCATTATCGGTTCGGCCAGACAGTGCGTGGAGGCGGGCGTGGACCCGCGCTACATCGGACTCATTGCCGCCGCTGCCATGCACTACGAGAATCCGAACGACCCCGGGGCCGTCCGCGTGCGGGAACTGTACCGCAGCGGCGGCGTTGAGGCCGTGCTGAAAGAGATTGGCCGGATTGACGCCGGCAGCCCCGTCATCGCGTGGGTTGCCGACGGTGATGAACAACTCCGCCGCGAAGGCTGGATACATTAAGGTACGCCCACCCGCATTGGTTTCTTGCTCTTGCTCTTAATCTTGCTCTTGCTCTAAATTCTTCAAGAGGCAGGGTTTGAGATTAAGAGCAAGAGCAAGAGCAAGAATAAAGGAACGAGTCATGCAGGAAATCGTGCTGCCCAAGATGGGCAACTCCGTCGAAGAGGCGGAAATCGTAAAGTGGTTCAAGAACGAGGGCGATCCCGTCAAGGAGGGTGACCCGCTCTTTTCCATACAAACCGACAAGGCCGAGGTCGAGTGCGAATCCACCGCGACGGGCATCCTTCGCAAGATTCTCGTGCCCGCAGGGGTCGAGAGATCGGAAGAGCACACGTCTGAACTCCAGTCACGATCAGATCTCGTA
>CALDSM010000737.1 GCA_937923585.1 uncultured bacterium | reverse complement strand
CTCTCTCGGTCAAGCGCAACACCGAGCCGTTCCGCCACGCCGTCCAGCACCATGAACCCAAGATTATGCCGCGTGTTCTTGTACCGCGGCCCCGGGTTGCCCAGGCCGGCAATCATTTTCATGCCACAAGCCTTTCAGGAACAGAACGGCGAAGTCCGGGAGGGTGCAGTCTGCCCTGCAGACCCGCCACCCTACTTCTTCTCTTCCTTCTTATCTTCCTTTTCCTTGCCCGCCGCTTCCGGCTCTGCCGCAGCCGTCTCAGCCGCCTCGACCGCGGCGCGCGCCAGGGCCAGCGACGCGATGGGCTGGTCGCCATCGGTCAGGATGGTGACACCCGCGGGCGGCGTGACGTCGGACACGTGCAGGACATCGCCCACACCCATGCCGGTGACATCAATGACGATGCTCTCCGGCACTTCGAGGGCCAGGCACTCGACCTCAAGCTCGCGGAGCTGGTGCTCAAGAATGCCGCCTTCCAGCGCGCCCTTGGGCTGGCCGGTCAGTTCTATCTTGACGCTGGTCTGAATGGACTCGTCCAGCCGGATGCGCATGAAGTCCGCATGCAGCAGCGAGCCCTTGAGCGGATGGCGCTGGATCGCCCTGACGATGGCCGGGCTGTTGCTGTCCGGCTGCTCGTCGAACTCAAGCTGCAGAATGGCGTGCGCGCCGCCGTGGCCGTGCAGCACACGGTCCAGCTCACGCCCCACAACGCTGAGCGATATGGCCTCGCCGCCCTGGCCGTACAGCACGCCGGGAACGTCGCCGGCGCGGCGCACGCCGTGGGCGGCGCCCTTGGTGCCCGTCTTTCGGGTGCTTGCCTTGAGTGATTTCAGTTCCATGGTGTGATGTCTCCCAAACGGCCGGAGGTCAGGCGTTGAACAGGCTGCTGACCGATTCGTTTTGGTGAATGCGCCGGATTGCCTCGCCGATGAGCGGGGCAAGCGTGAGCACCCGGATGTGCGAATTGGCCGCAGCACGGGGCACAAGCGGGATTGAGTCGCAGACGAGCAACTCCTCCAGCACAGAATTCTCAATAAGGTCGAGCGCGGGACCGCTGAACACGGGATGGGTGGCGCATGCGCGCACCGTGAGGGCGCCCTGGTCCTTGATGGCCTTGGCCGCCTTGATCAGCGTGCCGCCCGTGTCAATCATGTCGTCCAGAATGAGGGCATGGGTGCCCTCGACGTTGCCGATCAGGTTCATGACTTCGGATTCGTTCTCGCGCGGGCGCCGCTTGTCCACGATGGCGAGGGGGGCGCCGAGGCGGTTCGCAAATTCACGGGCGCGCTTCACGCTGCCCATGTCTGGCGACACGACGGTCAACTGTTCCTGCAATCCTGCGCGCTTCATGGTTTCCGAGAACACAATGTCCGCCGCCAGATGGTCCACGGGGATGTCAAAGAAACCCTGAATCTGGCCGCAGTGGAGATCCACCGTAAGCACCCGGTCCGCGCCCGCCGCGGCAATCAGGTTGGCCACGAGCTTGGCCGTGATGGGAACGCGGGCCTTGTCTTTGCGGTCCTGCCGCGCATAGCCGAAATAGGGGACCACCGCCGTGATGCGTCCGGCCGACGCCCGCTTGGCGGCGTCAATGAGCAGCAGCAGTTCCATGAGGTGCTGGTTGACCGGCGGCGAGGTGCTGTTGATCAGGAACAGGTCCCGGCCGCGGACATGCTCCAGGATCTGGACCCGGATTTCTCCGTCGCTGAATGCGCTGACAACCGCCTCACCGGGACTGACGCCCAAGTGCTGGCAGATTCCCTCGGTCAGAGACCGGGAGGCATTACCGCTGAAGATCTTCATGTCATCCGTCCCGTCAAATGAAACCATGTGTTCTTCCGCACCCGCCGCGTCCAGGCAAAGAAATGGCTGGGGCGGCTGGATTCGAACCAACGAATGCCAGGACCAAAACCTGGTGCCTTACCAACTTGGCGACGCCCCAGTAAAACCGCCAACCGAACGCTACTGCCATGAGTGTCGCACTGCCGGGGTGTTCACACGCAT
>CALDSM010000736.1 GCA_937923585.1 uncultured bacterium | reverse complement strand
CGACCACCGAGATCTACACTCTTTCCCTACACGACGCTCTTCCGATCTATGAAAGACAGGCCGGAGAACTGGCGGACAGGGTCAGCCGCCTCGCAGGGAAGGCCAGACTGCTGGCCGATCAGGATGCGAAACAAAGCGAGCGCGCCCGTGCCTGCCAGACCCTGGTGGACATGCAATGGCAGGAAGTCGATGTTGCCCCGCTGACCACGCGCATCCAGAACATTGAGCAGCAATTGGAAAGCCTGCGGCTGGGCAACGTGGCGCTGCAGGAGATAGGCCGTCAAATCGAGAAGAAGCGGGCGGCGCTGGAGCAGGCCGAAACCGTCCTGCGAGATCGGCGCGTGGACAGGCAGCGGACCGCCCAGGATGCCGCGGAATGCGGCCGGAAGCTGGACGAATTGCGCCGCTCGGCGCCAGCCGACCCGTTGCCGGACCACTTGCGGACCGTGCTCGACGCCCGGTCCGACGCGCTGCGCCAAACGGTGACGCTGGAAAACCTGGACCGCCTGACAGCCCAGGTGGAGCGGGCGCTGAACGACGAGATTAAGGCGCTTGACGCCGAGCGGAACCGCCTGGAAAAGTCCCTGGAAAACCGCTTTGCCGATTTCAAGCGCCGCTGGCCCATGGAGGCGGGCGACGTGGACGCGACGCTCGCCAGCGCCTCCGATTTCCTTGCCAAACTCACACGGCTTGAGCTGGACAACCTGCCCGCCTATGAGAAGCGCTTTTTCGAGCTTCTCCAGACGCAAAGCCACCAGAACCTGGCCTCGCTGGGCACCCACCTGCAGCAGGCGCAGCGGGAAATCCGTGCGCGCATGGAGCAGGTCAACGCCAGCCTGGCCGAGGCGGAGTTCAATCCCGGCACCCGGCTGTGCATTGACGCGACCGACCGCCAGCTGCCGGAGGTCCGCGATTTCCGGCAGGAGATCAGGCAGGCACTCAGCAACGCCTATGTAGAGGACCGCGATATCGCTGAACGGCGCTTTGTTGTCCTGCGTCGGCTGGTGACGCGGCTCGGCAGCCAGGAGCCCGAGGACAAGCGCTGGCGCGACGCCGTGCTCGACGTGCGCCAGCATGTCGAATTCATCGGCCGCGAACGGGACCGGGACGGGCGCGAAATAGAGGTGTACCGCAGCGGCGCGGGCAAGTCGGGCGGGCAGCGGCAGAAACTGGCGACCACCTGCCTGGCGGCGGCCCTGCGCTACCAGTTGGGCGGCAGCGACCACGAAGTACCTGTGTACGCCCCCGTGGTGCTCGACGAGGCCTTCGACAAGGCCGACAACGAGTTCACGGCGCTGGCCATGAACATCTTCGCCAACTTCGGTTTCCAGATGATTGTCGCCACACCGTTGAAATCGGTAATGACCCTTGAGCCCTTCATCGGTGGGGCCTGTTTCGTCGACATCAGCGACCGCCGCCGTTCCGGCGTGCTCTTGATCGAATACGACAAGGAACGGCAAAGGCTGAAACTGCCGGAGCAAACCCATGGCGACGCACAGACTCCTGTTACCTGAACAGGTTCGGGTACTGCTTGAACGGCGTTTTGCGGCCAATAGACGCGCTTGGCTGGCCGACGGCGGCGCATGGCCCATGACCGTCGCGCTGGGCGATCCCGATGAAAATGACGCACGGCAGCATCCCGATACCGTGCGCGACTGGGTTTCGGCGTGGCAGGCCTGGCGCGGGCCGGGCGCGCTCGAGTGGCGGGAACGCCAGTGGCGCGCGCTGGGCGCGCAGCGCCTGCCAGCGCGGCTGGTGCTGGACAATGCCGCCCGAATCGCCGACTGCATTGGCGAAACCGAACGCTGGGACCGTGCCTGCGTGCGCTATCAACGCCTTGTGGACCGGTGGCCGGCGCTGGCGGAGCGCCTGCCCGGCAGCTTCGAGGTGCTCGCCGACTACAGCCATCCGGATTTCATCCGGCTTGAGGCGCTGTTGTCCTGGCTCCAGGCGAACCCGGCCTCGGATCTGTATTCGCGCCAGTTGCCCATCCCCGGCATGGACAGCAAATGGTTGGAAGGACGCAAAGCCCTGGTTATGACTCTGCTGGCCGCGCTGCGCGGTGAGGCCAAAAGCGGGGACTTTCATGCGTGCTGCGGCCTGCGCCCAATGCCCGGGCTGGTGCGCATGCGCCTGCTCGACCCCGCGCTGCGCGAGCGTGTCGGCGGACTGGGGGACCTGTCCGCGCCGGTCACGGACCTGGCCCGACTGAACCTGCCCGTGCGACGCGTGTTCATTGTGGAAAACTTGCAGACCGGTCTCGCCTTCGGCGAGCTTCCCGGCGCGGTCGTAATCATGCGGCTGGGCTACCATGTCGGACCGCTCGGACAGTTGCCCTGGCTGGCGGAAACACCCTGCGTCTACTGGGGCGACCTCGACACCCACGGTTTCGCCATCCTGAGCCATGCGCGCGCCTTTCTTCCCCAACTCGAATCGCGCCTGATGGGCGCAACCACGCTGCTAGACTATCGGGCGTTCTGGGGGGAAGAGAAAGACCCGCATGCCGCCGAAGTGTTACCCCGCCTAACCGGCCCCGAGCAGGAAGTGTTTCAGGGGCTGAGGACGAACCGTTGGGGACTAAATGTGCGCCTCGAACAGGAGCGCATCCCTTGGGCAGAGGCTTGGGCGGCAATGGCTTTATGGGGAGGATGAAGCTTCGCAACGCGGATTGCAGCCCACCGTGTCGACCCGAGGCAGCCGACAGGGATGTCGGCGTTCCCAGTGAACTGGAAATGGTGGGTTGCGTTCCGCTTTGCGGAACTCCACCCTCCCTACCCCTCGGGCGTTAGGGTTTCTTCCATTGGCGGCGGCACGGCCAACGGCTTCTCGCGCTTGAACAGGCCGGCGAAGGCCTCCATGTAGGTGTAGAAGACGGGGGTGATGTAGAGGGTGAGCAACTGGGAGACGATGAGCCCGCCCACGACCGCCAGACCCAGCGGACGCCGCGACTCGGACCCGGCCCCCATGCCCAGGGCAATGGGCAGGGTGCCCATGAGCGCCGCCATGGTGGTCATCATGATCGGTCGGAACCGCACCAGCGCGGCCTCGTACATCGCGTCGAAGGGTTTCAGATGCTCTTCCCGCTGCTTTACCAGCGCAAAGTCCACCATCATGATGGCGTTCTTCTTCACGATGCCGATCAGCATCACCAGTCCCACCAGCGAATACAGGTTCAGTTCACTGCCGAACGCCAGCAGCGTGAGCAGCGCGCCCGCGCCCGCGGCGGGCAGGCCGGAAAGGATGGTGATGGGGTGTATGTAGCTTTCGTACAGCACGCCCAGCACGATGTACACCACGACCAGCGCTGCCAGCAGCAGGAACATGGTGCCGGCCATGGACTTCTGGAACGCCTTCGCGGTGCCCTGGAAACTGCCCGTGACGGTCGAGGGCAGCGTCTCGCGGGCCACCTTCGCGACCAGTTCCGTCGCGTCGCCTAGGGGAACGTCGGGCGGAAGGTTGAAGGAGATGGTGACCGAGGGCAACTGCCCCAGGTGGGCGACGGTCATGGGGCCGACCTCGCTCCTGGCCTTGGTCACCGTGTCGAGGGGCACCAGTTTGCCGTTGGACGAGCGGAGGTAGAGCAGTGAGAGCGAGGACGGGTCCGCCTTGTACTCCGGGAGCAGTTCCATGACCACGCGGTACTGGTTGGTGGGGGCGTAGATCGTGGAAATCTGGCGCGAGCCGTAGGCCGTGTAGAGCGCCTCCTCCACCTGCCGCACGGTCAGCCCCAGCGCGGACGCCTTGTCGCGGTCCACCTCGATGTTGGCCTCCGGGTTCTTGAGCAGCAGGTCGCTGTTCACGTCGAGCAGCCCCTTCCCGTTGCCGAGTTTCGCCTCCTTCAGCTTCTTTTCCATGATGGGCCCGTAGTTGTACAGGTCGTCCAGGTTGGTGGCCTGGAGCGTGTACTGATACTGCCCCTTGGTCATCTGCCCGCCCAGCGCGATGGGCGGCGGGTTCTGCAGGTAGGCCTTGATGCCCGGCACCTTCGCCAGTTGGGCGCGCATCCCGGCGATGAACTGTTCCACGCCGATGCGCTCGTGCCGGTCCTTGAGGACGATGAACATGCGCCCCGCATTGGCCGTGGATGCCACGCCGCCGCCGCCGACCGCCGACATGAACGCCTGGACGTTCGGGTCTTCGTTGACGATGGCCGCAAGCGCCTGCTGGTGCGCGGCCATCTCCTTGAAGGAAACGCCCTGCGCGGCCTCGGTGCTGACCCGAACCTGGCCGGTGTCCTCGGAGGGTATGAATCCCTTGGGCACGATGCTGAAAAGGTATCCGGTCAGCACGATCAGCGCGGCAAACACGAGCATGACGGCGGGGCGCGCATGCATGACGCCGCGGAGGGTGACGCGGTAGACCGCGAGCATCGCGTCGAACCCCCATTCCAGCACCCGGTACAGCGGCCCGTGCCGCCCCTCGTCCGGCGGGCGCAGAAAGCGGCTGCACAGCATGGGCGTCTGCGTGAGCGAAATGACACCCGAGATCAGAATGGCGGCGCTGATGGTGACGGCGAACTCGCGGAAAATGCGCCCCATGATGCCGGGCATGAAGAGCACCGGAATGAACACGGCCACCAGCGACACGGTCATGGAGACGATGGTGAACCCGATTTCACGCGAGCCGCGGAACGCGGCGTCCATGGGCTTCTCGCCCTTCTCCATGTGCCGGATCACGTTTTCCAGCATGACGATTGCGTCGTCCACCACAAACCCCGTGGCCAGGGTCAGCGCCATCAGCGACAGGTTGTCAATGTTGAAGTTGAACAGATACATCGCGGCAAAGGTGCCGATGACCGACGAAATGAGCGCCAGCGCCGGAATCACCGTTGCCCGCACATGGCGCAGGAACAGGAAGATGACCATGATGACGAGCGCCGTGGTCAGCATGAGCGTGAACTTCACGTCGTCCACCGACTCGCGGATGGACTGCGAACGGTCGAACAGGATCTCCATTTCCAGCGCCTTCGGCAACTGTTCCCGGAATGACGGCAGGAGCCTCTTCACCCCCTCGACCACCTCGATGGTGTTGGTGCCGGGCTGGCGCTGCACGGCAAGCACAATCGCCCGGGTGTCACGGAACCAGCTTGCGACCTTGTCATTCTCGACGCTGTCGAAAACCCTGCCCACGTCGCTGAGCCGCACGGGCGCACCGTTCCGGTAGGCGACGATGAGCGGCCCGTAGCCGTCGGCGCGGTAGATCTGCCCCTCGGCCTGCACGGTGAAGGCGCGGCTCGTTCCCTGCAGGTCGCCCGCGGGCAGGTTCACGTTGGCGTTTGCCACCGCGGCCTGGACCTCGTCAATGCCGACTTTGCGGGTGGCCATCTGCTGGGGGTCAAGCTGGACGCGCACGGCGTATTTCTGCGAGCCGAACACCATCACCTGGGCCACGCCGCTGACCATCGAGATTTGCTGGGCCAGCATGGTCTCGGCGTACTCGTCCACCTCGGAGAGCGGCAGCACGGCGGACTTGAGCGCAATGTAAAGGATCGGCGAGTCGGCCGGGTTGGCCTTGCGGTAGGACGGCGGACTGGTCATGTCCTTGGGCATGTCCCGGTTCGCCTGCATGATCATGGACTGCACGTCCTGCGCGGCCGCGTCTATGTCGCGTTCGAGCGCGAACTGGAGCGTGATCTGCGTGGAGCCGTAGACGCTGGTCGAGTTCATCGAATCCACGCCCTGGATCGTGGAGAACACGCGCTCCAGCGGCGTGGCCACGGCGGAGGCCATGGTTTCCGGACTGGCGCCCGGCAGCGACGCGGACACGGTGATCGTGGGGAAATCCACGTTGGGGAGGTCGCTGACCGGCAGCATGCGGTAGCCCTGCACGCCCGCAAGCAGCAGTGCCAGCACCATCAGTGTCGTCATGACAGGCCGGCGTATGAACAGGGACGATATGTTCATTTGGCCGCCGCTCCGGGGGCGGCCGGGGCGGCCGGATTGCCAATCGGGAGATTGGCGGTCCCAGGGGCGGCGGGGGCCGCGGTCGCTTCCTTTACCTCAACGCCGGGCGCGAGCAGGAACTGTCCGTCCGTCGCGACCTTCTCGCCGGGCTTGAGCCCTTCCAGAATAACGGTCATGTCCTGCAACGTGCTGCCCGTTTTCACCGGGCGCATTTCAGCCTTCATTTCCGGCTTGATGACATAGACGAAGGTGCCCTTTTGCCCCATCTGCACGGCCTTCGACGGAGCGACGACCGCATCGGCCAGCACGGACATGTTGACCAGCACCCGGACAAACTGGCCGGGCCAGAGCCTGCTGTCCCCGTTGTCAAAGGTCGCCTTGAGGCCGATGGTGCCCGTGGCGGCATCCACCGTGTTGTCTATAAACGAGAGGGTGCCCCTGCAGGGTTCCGTCTCACCCTCGACGAGGGCGTCCACGCCTATCGGCCCCTCGGCCATGTGCCGCTTCAACTCGGCAAGCTGGCGCTCCGGAATGGAGAAACTGACGCGAATGGGCGCAATCTGGTTGATGGTGACCATGGGCGCCGCATCCCCCATGCGGACAAGATTTCCGGCCTTGGCCGTCACCTCGCCGGTCCGTCCGGTCAGGGGCGCGGTGATGGTGCAGTACTCCAGTTGAAGTTTGGCCTGGTCTATGGCGGTCTTTGACGCCGCGATGGCCTCAACGGCCGCGCCCACATTGGCCTCATCGGCGGCCACGGCGGCCTCGCCCGCCTGGAAATCGGCCCGGGACCGGTCGAATTCTTCTTTCGAAAGCATACCCTTGTCGGCAAGGCCCTGGTCTCGCGTGAAGGTCGCCTTGAGCCGCTCCGCCTGTGCCTGGTCCCGCACGGTCATGGCCTTGGCCTGCTCCAATTGCGCCTGCGCTTTGGACAGGTTTGCCTCGGCTTGTCTCAGCGCCACCTCGTAGGGGCGCCGGTCAATGACGAAAAGCACCTGGTCCTTCTGTACAAGGTCTCCCTCCTTAAAGCGCACCTCCATCACCTGCCCCGACACTTGGGCCTTAATCTGCACGGTTTCAATCGGCTCGACCGTGCCCACGGCGGCCAGTTGGACCGGCATGGACTGCTGGGTAACCTCGCCGATTTTCACCGGGACCGGGCCTTTCGGCCCGCCGCCCTGCGGAGGCGCTCCCGCAGGTGCGCCACCCGGCTTGCATGCGGCAGGAAGCAGGATGAGCGCGGCGCACAGCGCGGCAAAGAGGGCTCTTCCGGAGAGTCTCCCGCTTCTTGCGCACGTCTCTTCCGCCGTTTGGATTGGGTTATTGGTCATTGCCCCGGTCCTTCGTTTCCTGCTTTGCCAGTTCAAGCGAAATGCCGCGCCGCTCAAGGAGGGTGCCCTCTGACGCATGCAGTGCGGTGAGTGCCTGGATATAACGGATGCGGGCGGTTGCCTCGTCCACCTCCGACTGGATGAAATCGCGCTGCACGATGAGCAGGTCAAGATTGGTGGTCTTGCCCGCCTCAAAGCGGCCCTGCGCCACGCGCAACTGTTCTTGGCGCGCCTCCACCGCCTCGCGGGTCGCCTGGATGCGCTGCCAAAGCCCGTCTGCGGTCACCACCGCCTGCCGCACCTCGCGGGCGAGGCTCTGTTCAAGCGCGCTGACGGAGCATGCGATCTGCCTTTCCGCCAGACGTGCCCGCCGCAGCCGCGCGTTCTCCGCACGGTTCAGGATGGGCTGCTCAAACTGCACGCCCACGCGCAGACTGTCCGTATCGGAGAGGGAATTGCCCGTGACGGCCGACGTGGTCAGCGTGCCCAGGCTGTTTGTGTTGCCCGAGCCGTAGGAACCCACCAGATCGAGCCGGGGCAGCACGCCGTTGCGCGCACGCCGCACGTCGAGCCCCGCGTTGGCCTGATCCAGACGCGCCAGGGCCAGCTCGGGCCGGTATTGCAGGGCCAGTTGCTCACTGGTGTCGGCGTCCAGTATCCACTGGTCGAGCTCAACGGGGTCCGTGGCCGTGAAATGGAGGTTCCACTGGTTCGTGGCCGACGGGTTAAGCTGTTGCAGCATGGCCAGCGACTGGTTGCGCAGGTTTGCCTGCGCGTCCGCCAGGTCGGCCCTGCGGCTGGCGTGCTCGGCGCGCGAGGCCATCACGTCGCCTTGGATAATTTTCTCGGCCTGGAAAAGCCCTTCGTTCAGTTTCAACTGTTCGTCCGCGAGCTTCACCCCGAACTGCCGGATTTCGAGCAGTTTCTGGGCAAGCGCAAGATTCCAGTAGGCTGTCTCCGTCTGTTCAACCAGGTCCAGCATCCGCTGGCGGAACACATGTTCGCTCTGGGCCGCCCAGTTGCGCGCCTGGCGCAGCGCCACCAGGTTCACGCCCGTGCCCGCACCGCGCAGCAGCGGCTGCGCCGCGCTCACGGTCCAGCCGTCCACGCCTTTGCCTTCGGACACGGTGGTGTCCGCATGGCCCGCCGAACCGGACACGGAAAGGTCCGCGCCGGTTGGCAGGTGCTGGCTCACGCCCACGGTGCCCAGCACCGTGTCCGCATTCACCGCCGTCTGCCGGGTGCCCTCTATCGCGGCGACGATGTTCCTGATCTGCGTCACAATCGCGATGGTCTGCTGGATGGGGTCCGTGGTGCCGCCGCTTCCCCCGGTTCCGGAGTTGCTGGCCGAACTGCCGGCAGTGGCGCTCATGTTTCGCTCATCGTGCCCGTAAGTGAGGCTGGCGAACACCTCGGGATCGAACGCGGCCCGTGCCTCGGGTTCGAGTGTCTCGCCAATCCTCGGACCAAAACGCGCCACCTCGGCGGAGTGGTTGTTCAACACCGCCGTCAGCAGGGCCGTGTCCCGGTTGATGACGAGGGGTTCGTCCGCCGGCCCGGTCTCGGAAACCTTTACCGGCTCCGCCCTGCCTTCTATGGGCGGGGCGGCCTGCGCCCCGGCGGGCGGCGTTGCCGGCGGGGCGACGCTCTCGGGCGTCCACTTGGGCGCTTCGGTGGCGCATCCTGCAATGAGCAGCGCCGCCAAGCCGCAGCGCAACGTCCAAAGCGCGCAGCCCCCGGTGTTCTGTGTGACTTCTTTGCCCATGCTTCCTGGTGCTCTCTCGAAAGCCGTCTCCGGCTGTCTAGCTTCGTCCTTCCCTGTTTTTGCCGGCGCCGTGCAGAAAAAGGTCAATGATGACGGGAATCTCAATGATCACCTGCTGTCCGTCGGGTGCATTGGTCAATTCGTGCGCCCGGGTGCGCATCAGGCCCATCAACAGGGCGGCCAGTGTTTCCACGGGAGTATCGGTGCGTATGCGGCGTTCGGCCACGCCGCGTTCCAGCACCAGCATGACCGCCTCGCGCAGTCTCTGCCTCCGCATGATCCAGCGCTCGCGCAGCGACCGCTGGCAGCCGTTCATCCGCGCGTCCTCCGCCATCATCATCTGGAACATCTCGCGGCGCCTTCCAAAAAAGGCGGCTATGGCCTGGCACATCTGCAGAAGTTGGTCCTCAAACCGGTCTTTTTGGGAAACCTGTTCGCGAATCAGGGCACACAGTTCATCAAAACCGGAGGTGGCCACCTGGAAGAAGAGGTCATCCTTGTTCTCGAAATAGAGATAGATGGTACCCTTGCCGACACGCGCCTTCTGCGCCACCTCGTCCAGCGTGATCTCGTGAATGCGGCGACTCTTGAACAGTTTCTCGGCGGTTTGCATGATGGCCTGCCGCTTGTCGGCGTTTTCCATGGCCCGACTCCGATGTAGAACTGACTGGTCAGTATTGTACGCCCGTGCGGGTGCCTGTTCAAGCGGCCGTGCCCGGGGAAGGCTGCGGCCGTGCCGGAGGGTGGCGGTTGCGGGTTGGAGGATGCGGTTTTCTCTTTCCGCGTTGCGCGGCTATAATCTGTCCCGCAGGGCTGAGTTTCCAGGGCGGTTGTGCCTGGGAAGCAGGCAATTCGAGGAGACACGGATATGCAGCGGGCATTGCTGGTCATTGACGTGCAAAACGACTATTTTCACGGGCGGCACACCATCACGCATCCCGCGGACAGTCTTGCAAACATCCAGCGCGCCATGGACGAGGCCCATGCCGCGGGGGTACCGATCGTGCTGGTGCAGCATTGCGCCATTCCGTCGGTGCTGACGGAATTCCAAAAGGGCACTCCGGGCTGGCAGTTTCCGGAGGAGATAGCCTCTCGTCCGCACGATCTGGTGGTGGAGAAGGAGTTGCCCGGCAGCTTCACCAACACGCCGCTGGAGGCGTGGCTGCGCGAAAATGCGGTTGACACGGTGGTCATCTCGGGGTACATGACGCAGATGTGTTGCGACACGACAGCCCGGCAGGCGCTGCATCTGGGCTTTGCGGTGGAGTTCCTCGCGGATGCGACCGGCACGCACGCCTTTTCCAATGCGGCGGGCAGCGTGACGGCCGAGGAACTGCACCGGGCCGCGCTGGTTACCCAGGCGTCACGGTTCAGCACGGTCCTGTCGGTGGAGGATTGGGCGAAGGCTTTGGCCGGGTAAGGGATGCGGCGGCGGGCGCGAAGGGAATGGGATATGCGGAAAGAATGGGGCGTGCAAGACAGTGCGCGTTTCCTGGCCGCTTGCATCGAACCCTTGTGTGAGTATCAAGAACCATGGCGGAACGCTCCGCCCGATGCTACTCTTCCTGGTCGCGCTTCCCAGGATCAAAGTCCGGATTGGGGGTTGGCATCTGGGCATCCACCCGTTTAAGCCAGTCGTGCAGCTTCATCCTGAGTTCCCGGGCCTTCTCGGGCATCTTCCGGGCGAGGTCTTCCTTCTCGCCCAGGTCCGCCTTAAGGTCGTAGAGTTCAAAACGCTCCTCGCCGTAGTAGTCAATGAGTTTGTAGTTGCCGTCACGAATGGCGCCGCCGGGCGTGGCGCCGCCACCGTGGTAGTGGGGGTAGTGCCAGTAAAGCGCCTCGGGACGCGATACCCCGCCGCCGCGCAGCAGCGGGGTCAGGTCAATGCCGTCCAGGTTGTCCACCTTCACCGGCACGCCCGCCATGGCCAGGAGCGTCGGGAAGAAGTCCACGCTGATGACAGGCGTGTCGCAAACGGAGCCGGGTTTCGCCAGGCCCGGCCAGCGAATGATCATGGGCTCGCGAACGCCGCCCTCGTAGAGGGTGCCCTTGCCCGCGCGCAGCGGCGCGTTGGACGTCGCCGTGGCGAGCCCGCCGTTGTCGGACATGAAAATGATCACGGTGTTGTCCGAAATGCCCAGGTCCTCCAGGCGTGCCATGACGCGCCCGACGCTTTCGTCCACGCTCTTAATCATCGCCGCGTAGACGGCGCTGTTCTGGCCCTTTCGGGGCAAACTTTTCTTCTGGAAACGTTCAATGTCCTCGTCCTTGCCCTGGAGCGGCCGGTGCACCGCGTAGTGCGGCAGGTAGAGGAAGAATGGGTGGTCTTTGTTGGCGTCAATGAACTCGAGTGCCTCATCCGTCAGCCGGTCCGTCAGATACTCGCCGTCCTTTGCCTTCGGTAGGTCGGGCGATTTGTACGGGTAGAAGTAGCTGGCCGGGGAGCCCACCTTGGTGCCCCCAAAGTTCACGTCAAACCCCTGGTGCTCGGGGTAGAAGGGTTCTGTGCCCAGATGCCACTTGCCTATAGAGGCGGTTACGTAGCCGGCGGGCTTGAGCGCCTCGGCGATGGTCACCTCCTCCAGCGGCAGTTCCTGCCGGAAATCGGGCCGTCGCAGCTTCTCGTAGGGCATGGTCTGTCCCGGAATCCAGTCGGTGAGATGGAGCCTTGCCGGGTATTTCCCTGTGAGGATGCTGGCACGTGTGGGAGAGCAGACGGGACACGCCGCGTAGGCGTTGGTGAACCGCATGCCCTGCGCTGCCAGCCGGTCTATGTTCGGCGTTTCATAGACGGTGCTGCCGTTGCAGCCCACGTCCATCCAGCCCATGTCGTCGATCAGAAAGAACACAAGGTTCGGCCTGGGCCTGTCCGGTTCGGCCGTTGGGGTGGCGGCTCCGGCGGCCATGCCCAAGGATGCACAACCCAGGGCGGCGAGAAAGTCGCGGCGGTTCAATGTCTGCATGGGCGTTCTCCTTTGGCGCGGGTGGTAGCGCGTCCCGCAGAATAGCACAGACTGGAGGAGGGCCGACACGGACGAACACCGACGCGCACGGACGGACACGGATCGCATGGGGCGCGGACAAACACGGGCGGAAATGCGGCCCTTGCACCGGGGCCATTGGATTGGCACAATGCATGGGCTGTTCTTGCGGGCTGCACAATCCACGGGGTGACGCCATGAACCCTTCGCGCGCGCGACGGATCCTTCTGATGTTGTCTTTCCTTGCGGCGGTCTTGCCGGCCCGGGGCCAAGACAACACGGGCATCCGACTCAATTGGACGAACGCGGGTATCGTCGCGCTTACCCCGGATTTCAGTGTTGTGCTGGACTACGTGCCGCAGTTTTCGGGGCCGGTGGCGCGGTTTGGCAAGGACGGGGCGCCGCAGGTGCTGGTGGTCACGAACATGGAGGCACCCTCCCCCACCTGCCTCCGTGTCACCTATACGCCGAAGGCGCCAAACGGCGCGCAAATGCACATTGTCCAGGATGTTGACCTGGTGGAGCGGGACAACGGATGGCTGGTGACGGATGTCTTCCAAATCTCCGCCGAAGCGCCGATCGGCGATGACTTGGAAATCCGCCGTTTCTACACGCTGCCCGAAGGCATGGCCGCCAAAGCCGTCGTTCCGTTGAAGAACGGACATATGCGGGAAATCACCCCGACGGCTGACCTGCGCGATTTGGAATACCGCCTGGGCAATGCCATGACCGGACCAAACGGCATGGAACTGGCCCTGCCGGTGCTGGTGTTGCCGGGTGCGGGTGGAAGCGACGTCGTAATTGCGACGGACCCCTGGTTCAGCACGCTGTTTCGGTACCGGGCCCTCTCGGGTGTGCCCGAGTTGACTGTGCATTACCGCTACGCCAGCGGCACCATCCCGCTGGAGACACAGGAAAAGCGCACCACCTGCCTTTGGGTGCCCAAGAGGGGGTTCAAAGGGAATCGGTTTGAGACCGGGGTGGACCAATTCTTCCTCAACGCCCTCCCTGATGTTCCGCCGGGCCCGGCTTGGCTGCATGACATCGCCATGGTGGATTATGACTACCTGAGCGAAGACGGCAAGGGCTGGGAGAAGGATGTGGCCGAACTGGCCAAGCTGCTCACGCCGGAGGAGCGGAAACGGGTGGCGCTGTGTTTCCACGGCTGGTATGACGCCATCGGCACCTACTGTTACGACGCCTCCGCCAGACGCATGCTGGACGAATGGACGGCCATGGCGCGGACCCGCAACGTGCCGATGACGAAGGACGAGGTACGGCGCAAACTGCGGCTGGCGCGGGAACAGGGATTCCGGGTGCTGATGTATTTTGGCGACGGCCTGCTGCAGGACAGCGGCTCGCCGGGCTACCGGCCGGAATGGGATTACACCGCGCCCGCCGGCAATAAGATAACCGGATGGGAGGGGCCGGACACCTGGGACAAGACGTACGCGCGCAACCCGGCCAACCCGGAGGTGGCGCAGTGGTATCAAGACTATCTTGCCGCGCTGATTGAGGCCTATGGTGCCGAAGTGGACGGGTTCGTGTGGGACGAGACGTTTTACATCAGGACCGGCATGACGACCCTGAAACCGGTTCCCGCGTATGCAGATCGCGCGATGATGCGGCTGGTCAAAGCGCTGGCGCAGCAGGTGCGGGCATTTGACCCGGAAAAAGTCTTCCTGTCTTCCGATGACATCGGGGTTTCCGGCCTGGGGGACGTGCCCGGCTATGCGATGGTGGCCCACGGCACGTGGCAGGATTCCTGGTGCCACCCCGCTGCATGGTCCTTTGGGCTCTTCCCCAACTGGCGCAATGTCTTGTGGAGCTGCAACTGGAAGCCCTTTACCGCCTTTGGATACACCAGGTGGGGCGTGGAGAATTTCGGTGCGCCCGTGGCCATTTCGCACGGCTGGGGCGATGACCGGGGCGTGGCGGACTGGAAGCCCCAGGAGCGTGACAGGATTCTCGGCCTGTTCCGCGCGCATCTGGCGATGAAGGACCGGGTCCGTTATCTCACAAAGGACCCGGCGAAATTGCTGGCGAAAGGTCCGGACTCGTTGCAGCCCAGCGACCCCATTCCAGAGCCTGCGCCGGGTGAGCAAAACTGGGCGCTGGCCTCCGGCGGCGCGAAGGTGTCCGCCTCCTCGCAGTACGATTATCAAGATTATGACTTCGGTCCCGCCGGCGTGATTGACGGTGTTCGTGACGACACCGGCTGGGGCAAGGGCGGCGGTTGGGCCAGCAAACAGGACGAGCCCCTGCCGCAGTGGGTCGAGATTGAATTTCCCGAGCCCAGGTCCGTGTCGCGCTTTGTCGTAATCACCTACCAATCCGAAGTACTGCCCGAGAAGGCGGACAAATGGGGTGTGCTCGACTACGACATCCAGGTGTGGAACAAGAAGACCAAGTCGTGGGACACGGTGGTGGAGGAAGACCAGGGCCGGGCGATGAAGACGCGCGTGCATGCGCTCGACACACCCATCACGGTGAAGAACTTCCGTGTGCTCGTGCGGCGCGGGGCCACTTTGGACAACATCGCGCGGTTGCTGGAAGTTGAGGCGTGGGGCATCGTCCCCGAAAAGAAATGAAACGAGGAGAGAATCCATGTCTGACATGACACGCAGGGATATGCTGCAGGGCGCGACCGTGCTGGTTGCCGCGGGGATGCTGCCCGCAGGGGCCAACGCCGGGGACAAGAAGAAACTGAAGGTCATCGTGGCCGGGGCGCATCCGGACGACCCGGAAAGTTCCTCCGGAGGCACGATGGCGCTCTACGCCGATGCGGGGCACGAGGTGGTGTCGCTGTATCTCACGCGGGGCGAGGCGGGCATTCACGGCAAGAGCCACGAAGAAGCGGCCAAAATCCGCACGGCGGAGGCGGAGGCGGCCTGCAAGATTCTCAAGGCGCGGCCCGTGTTTCTTGCCCAAATTGACGGATCCACCGAAATCAATGCTGACCGCTATGAGGAGGCGTGGAAGGTGGTCAAGGAGGAAGCGCCGGACATCCTCATTACCCACTGGCCCATTGACACGCACCGGGACCACCGCGTCATTTCCATGCTCATGTACGAGGCGTGGCTGCGCGCGAAGAAAAGGTTCGAACTTTTCTACTTCGAGGTGGAATCAGGCCAGCAGACGCAGCATTTTTCGCCGACACATTTTGTGGACATCACCACAACGGAGGACCGCAAGCGGCAGGCCTGTTACGCCCATCCCAGCCAGAACGCCGAGAAGGGCTTCTACATCCTGCACGACGAGATGAACCGCTTCCGCGGCCAGGA
Source organism: uncultured bacterium (assembly GCA_937923585.1). Taxonomy (GTDB): domain Bacteria; phylum Hydrogenedentota; class Hydrogenedentia; order Hydrogenedentales; family CAITNO01; genus CAITNO01. The sequence continues at coordinate 3,165 of CALDSM010000736.1, read as the reverse complement.
GGCCGGTGTGCCCTTTGCGGAGGCGTTCATCCGCCACAACCAGTCAGGGAAGGGGTTGTTCTGAGGGTCTCGGGTCTTGGGTCTGGGGTCTAGCAGAACTGTGGTGGCGTTCGAGACTCGGTAAACCACGGTTTATGTGTCGTCTGCAATGGACGTTGGGTTCTTCTTTGATTCTCCCTGCAGGGAACGGATCATGCCCGACAGCATTTTGCCCACTTCCTGCGCCGTGTTCCACAGGAGGGCAGCCTCACTGCGTTTGGCAAAACCAAGGCGCACTGCAAGCGCAACGTGTGTCTCCAATTCGGCCAGAGAACCCCTCGCAATGCTTAGGTGATGGATATAGTCGCCGCGATGAAGACGTCCGTAGCCTTCTGCAATGTTTGCCGGCACAGATACCGCCGCCCGTTGCATTTGGCTAGTCAGGCCATACAGTTCCCGGGCAGGGAATTTGGATGTCAGTTCGTACACCGCCACCACCATATCCATTGCCTTCTTCCAGACGTCAAGTTCTCTGTAGCTCTTCATGTCCCGCCCCCAACCTGAGTTGACATGCCATGTGCAGCCCCGGCTTTTCTGCGTGCTGTCTTTCTAGACCCGAGACCCAAGACCCAAGACCCAAGACCCTCACTTCTTCTCCTCCGCATACCGGGTCCACTTCTCCGTGCGGCCCAGAAGTGATATGCCGATAAAGCCGCGCAGGCCGAGCGTGTTGTCGCCCTCCAGCCATACCTTGCCCTTGTACGTTTTGCCCGATTCGGGGTCGTACACCGTGCCCCCGTCCCACTGCTTCTTGCCGTCGAACTTGAAGCCTTTCATAATCGGTAGTCCGATGATCGGACGGCTTTGCAGCGACTTGTCCGAGTTCTCCCGGTCATGCTTAGGTTTCCCCTCCTCTTTGTCCCCTGCCGGATAGTTCGGCTCGTTCAGCCAAATGATCTTGCCCTCGAAAGTGCCGTCGGCAGCCTTGGTGACTTCTATCCGCGATTTGTTTTCCGCCGTCGTCCACTGACCGACGATGTCCGTCTCGCTCAAGGCATAGGCGGCCAGAGAGGCCACAATCGCAACCGCCGCAATCCCAATCATCGTGCGCATGTGAGAATCTCCTCTTTCAGGTTTGGTCTTATGCGTCGCTAGCATAAACACCCCGAAGCCGGTCCGTCAATCTCGCACTGGTCGCAAAATGGGTCAAAGAAGAGGGCCCATAGTCGAATGTATATAATTCCCTTCACTTCCTGCCCCGATCACAGGTGTCTTTGCAAGTCTGCGACTCTATTTGGCCGGCGGTGTGCAACGGACCCATTCCTCGGTGCGGCCGAATAGTGATATGCCGACGAAACTGCGCACGGCCAGCGTGCTCTTGTCTATTAATCTCAATTTGCACTTGAGCTCCTTGCCCGACTCGGGGTTGTACACTGTACCGCCCGTCCATTGTTCCTCTCCGTCGAACTTGACGCCCTTCATGATCAGCAGCCCGATGATCGGACGGCTTTGTAGCGACTTGTCCGGGTTCTCCCGATCATGCTTTGGTTTGTTCCCCTCTTTGTCATCCGCAGGATAATTTGGTTCCTTTAGCCAGCAGATTCTTCCCTCGAACGTGCTGTCCGTCGCCCTATAGATTTCCACCCCTGCGCTGGCTTCCGGAGTTGCCCATTGGCCAATGATGTCCGAATCGGTTGGGACATTATTAGGAGGCAATATCGAAGGTACGGTGAGAGCCAACACAACTCCAATCATCCAGCGCATGTGATGATCTCCTCTTTCAGTCATGACTATTGACACTGGCAGAATAAACACGTGTTCCCCTGACAGTCAATCCCTCAAGGATCCGGTTTGAACTGTACCGGAACGCATGCCACATAATGGCAGTTCCAAACTGAAGGGAGTCGGCCATGCGTATTTGTTGGGCATTGCTCATTTTGTCAGCTGTTATCGACTGCTTTTCGCCCGCAACGGCGCTCACGCTTGCGAAAAAAGGCAAGGCACAGGCCGAAATTGTGCTGTGTGACGGGGCTACCGTGCCGGAACAGACGGCCGCCAAGGAATTGGCCACATACCTGGAGCAGGTCACCGGCGCGGCATTTTCCGTGGTGGCTGAGGCGGCGGCTGCACCGGATGGGAACCACTTTCATGTCGGTCCAACCGGCAAGGCCAAAGAGATCGGGATTGATTGTGGAGCGCTGGGGCCGGAGGAGTGGCTCATTCGCGTCAAGGGCAACGACCTGATGCTGGCCGGGGGCAGACCGCGCGGAACACTGTACGCCGTGTACCGCTTCTTGGAGGATGAGGTGGGGGTTCACTGGTGGAATCCCTATGAGGAATCGGTGTCCAAGGCGTCCGACCTGTCCGTTGGCGGCATTGACCGCCGGGGCAAGCCAACCTTTCGTTACCGCGACATTTACATGCTTTACGGCGGCGACCTTGGCCGCTTTGCCGCACGCAACCGGCTGAACCGTGACGGCGACGCGGGCATTGGCGCGGAGTATGGAGGGGAGATGGGGTACGGCCCGCCGTACCACGTGCATACCTTCGAACACTACTTCCCGCCGAACCAGTATTTTCCCACGCATCCCGAGTGGTTTTCGCTAATCAACGGCAAACGTCAGAAAGACATTTCGCAGTTGTGCCTTACGAACGCCGAACTGCGCGCGGCCTTCGTGGACAAGCTGAAGGCCTACATTGCGCAGGCCCGGGCCGATGCGGCGGCCAAGGGACAGCCCGCGCCGACGGTCTATGACATCTCGCAGAACGACTGGGAGGGCATGTGCCAGTGCGATGGCTGCCAGGCCATCACCAACGCTGAAGGCTCCGAGTCAGGGCCAATGCTCGATTTCCTCAACTACATGGCGGACGCCGTCAAGGATGAGTACCCCGGCGTGTGCATTGACTCGCTGGCGTACATGATGACGCAGAAGCCGCCCAAGACACTGCGCCCGCGCGACAACCTGATACTGCGGCTTTGCGACACGGGCAGCAATTTCACCAAGCCCGTCACCGATCCGGAGAACACGCCCTTCCGCGAACATTTGCTCAGTTGGGCGGCCATCACCAAGAACCTGCGCCTCTGGAATTACGCCGTCACCTATGCGCCCCATTACGGTCTGCCCATGCCGTCGGTGCACACCTACCCGGCCAGTTACCAGTATTACGCGGAGCACAACGTGGAGG